>JBDQMQ010000022.1:0-9768 GCA_040262185.1 Aquiluna sp.
CACAACAATCGTGTCGCCTTTGACTTTGCCGCTTGCAGCCCAAAGTTTGAGCTCCTCAGTTGTTAGCTGGTGTTCGTTTCCAGGTACTTTTACTGTCCATTCGCTCATTCCCACATTCTAAGCAATTACGAAACGGTCCTTAGCGGAAACCTGAGATACTCAGCCTGCCAGGCAAGGTTTGGGCTCTTCCAGGCAAGGTCATCAGCAAGCTCAGCGATTGCTGCCCAAAAGAACACGTTGACTAGGTCGATGCTGAGATAGCTGATGGTGTCACCCGGAAATGCTTTACCCAAAAACCTTCTGAGCAGTGTCGGGAGATCTCCAAGGCCATGCTCATGCAACTGGCTTCTAACGTCCACCTCTAACTCTCTTGCCCTTCTTGGGTTCCAGGGCAGCATGGGGTTTGGATGGTGAAGCATTTGGCTCAGCTGAAGCGCCTCCCGATAGCGAATGTCCTCAAGCCGATCAAACAGAGGAATGAACCTCTCCATCTCATACCCCGCCTTGCGCAGATCCAGGATGTCGGGATAGGCAACAAAGCGATAAAAGGGAACGTGAGGTCTAACAGGCTGATATGGAAGTGAGGTGAAGCTAGCCGCGAGCGGGTCGATACCAACCGCCGCAGCACCCCAGGTATTGAAGGCCTCATCCGGGTATGGGATGCCTTCGAGTTCCTCAGGCTTGGCGTCGCTCATCTGGCTATTCTCCCTGGAGACAGCTTGACGAATGTGCTGCTAGAGCATTTCGTGTCGGACAAGAGTGGCGTTTCTATCCGGTCCAACACCGATTGCTGAAATTCTCGTCCCACTCATCTTTTCCAAAGCCAAAACATAGTCCTGGGCATTCTTGGGGAGCTCTTCAAAACTTGTAACACCGGTGATGTCTTCGTCCCAGCCCGGGTACATTTCGTAAATTGGCTTGGCGTGGTGGAAGTCGGTCTGGGACACCGGAATCTCTTCAACGCGCTGCCCGTCAACCTCATAGGCAACACATACTGGAATCTCTTTGATGCCGCTAAGGACATCTAGCTTTGTCAGGAATATGTCCGTGAGGCCATTGATTCTTGTCGCGTAGCGCGCAATCGGAGCATCAAACCAGCCACAGCGTCTCTCACGACCGGTGGTGGTTCCGACCTCGCCACCCTGCTTGCGCAGATACTCTCCCCACTCATCAAACAGCTCAGTGGGGAAGGGGCCCGCTCCAACCCTTGTGGTGTAGGCCTTGAGAATTCCGATAACACCGGAGATCTTTGTTGGACCAATACCGCTACCTGTGGTGGCTCCTCCAGAAATTGGGTTAGAGGAGGTAACAAATGGGTAGGTTCCGTGGTCAACATCCAACAAAGTTCCCTGTCCACCCTCAAGCAGCACAGTCTTACCCGCATCGAGCGCCTGATTTAGGACCAGAGAGGTGTCGGCAACCATGGGCCTCAGTCGTTCAGCGAAAGACAAAAGGTGCTCCACAACCTCCGAGGTCTTCACCGCAGCACGGTTATATACCTTTACAAGCAGCTCGTTCTTCTGGTGAAGGGCTCCCTCAACCTTCTGGGTCAGAATGCTCTCGTCAAACAGGTCCTGGACTCGGATCCCGAGGCGGCCAATCTTGTCGCCATAGGTTGGTCCAATTCCTCGCCCGGTGGTGCCGATGGCCCGCTTGCCCAAAAAGCGCTCCGAAACCTTGTCCACGGTGACGTGGTAGGGGGTGATGATGTGGGCGTTTGCTGAGATTAGAAGCTTCGAAGTATCGACGCCCTTTTCGTTTAGCCCGTCAATTTCCCTAAACAGCACCTCGAGGTCAACCACCACGCCGTTTCCAATGACCGGAATGCAGTCAGGGGTGAGGATTCCAGATGGGAGAAGGTGGAGAGCAAACTTCTTGTCACCTATTACTACGGTGTGACCAGCGTTGTTACCACCCTGATAGCGGACTACGTAGTCAACGCGATCCCCGAGTAGGTCTGTCGCCTTGCCTTTTCCCTCATCGCCCCACTGGGCTCCGACTAGGACTACTGCTGGCATGGCTAAACCCCTTTCAAAGATGGGGGACGTGAGGCTTCAGCCCTCACAAAGTCTAACCAAAAACGTGCTGCATTACCCAGGTGTGCATTGTTATTGCAGCTGCCGCAGAGGCATTGATGCTTCTGGTGGAGCCAAACTGAGTGATTTCAAGAACTACATCTGCAGCGTCAAGTGCCGCCTGTGAAAGCCCAGGGCCCTCCTGCCCAAAAAGCAGCAGGCACTCCCTAGGAAGCTGATACTTCTCGAGCTGCTTGCATCCGGGAACGTTGTCGATTGCGATAATCGGCAGCTTCTTGCCGCCTGGACCCGCAGTCCCTGCCCACTGAATTAGCTCCTCAATGCTGGGGTGGTGTGTGACGTGCTGGTAGCGATCGGTAACCATCGCACCCCGACGATTCCAACGCTTATTGCCGACAATGTGGACCTCTTTGGCTAAAAAGGCATTGGCATTTCTGACAATTGAGCCGATGTTTAGATCATGTTGCCAGTTCTCGATTGCAACGTGAAAGGGGTGCCTGCGGCCATCCAGTTCAGCAACAATTTCTTCCATCTTCCAGTAGCGGTAGCGATCGATGACGTTTCTTGTGTCGCCACTTGCCAAAAGCTCAGGGTCAAACTTCCCAAAGTCGGGGTGAGCGGTGGGATCACCTTCGAATGGACCAACACCCCAGGTTGGCACCGCTATCGGGTCTTGAATCTCTTCGCTCATCCACTCAAGCCTAGGACGCTAGGCGAGCACCCTTAGATTAGGAAGATTCTCAAAGACTGCCTTCTTGTCGAACGATTTCAAGAGCGCTCCATGTGCCAACGCCGTCGCGGCAATCATCAAATCTGGGATTGAGCGCGGTTGGCCTTCCCTCTTACAAAATGAAATCAGTTGCACGTACTTTTCGACCACTTTCTCATCGAAAGGTGCAAACTCAGCCTCACGTCTGACAAAGGCAAAGAAGTCGAGCGATCGCTGGTGCCGGTTTGTTTCCGGTTGAATGCGAGCGGGGTCAGGCATAAGTTCAGCAGCAACCATTGCAGGCAGAAGGATGTTGAACCCCTCCTTCAGTACCTGAATTTCACTCTCAACACCTCTCTCGATGGCAATCCAAACCGAAGAGTCAAGCACTAGGAGTTCCATACACCCCTCTCAATCTCGAGGGCCAGGTCTGCGTCTCTATCTGCTCGAATAGCTGCAATGCGCTCGTCTGCTTCTTCCTGGGTGATGTATCCGTACTTGTCGAAGTACTCTCTAAGTGCCGCAGCCAATCGCACTGAGTTGGGAACTTCATCTTTGATGCTTCCCAAAACAGCAATGGGTTTCTTACCCCTAGTAATGGTGATCTCATCGCCTGCAACCACCGCATCCAAAACGTCGCTGAAATTGCGGGCAACTTCAGTCGCAGTCATGGTCTTTTTCATACTTATCAGATTATCTGATTTATTGTTTAGCATCAAGGTCATCGATCGAGTATTACTGGAGATCGCAGGCCCATCAACACCCTCTACGAGGGCTGTGGAGAACTAGGTATTTAGCTGCTTGATGTACCTATTGAAAGAGACCAAGAGTGCAGCTGCAAATACCCCGGCAGCGAGGAAGAGATAAACCGGCCCCACTCCAAGAGCATCAACAGCGCTGCCAACCGCATACATCGAAATAAGCGGACCAGCGTGCCAAATTGTCATCTCTAGAGCGAAGACCCGACCTCTCTTATTTGCCGGAATCTTCTTCTGAATCACCGTGTTGAGAAGCGGCAAGAGCGGTCCCCAGGCCAGGCCCAAGAAGAAAAAGAAGACGACCATCAGCGGAACCGGTGGCAAGAAGCTGAGCGGGAACATAGATATTCCTATGCCCAAAATTGCCATCCGCAGGATGGATGCGTAGCTAAAACGCTTGTGAAGCTTCTCAAAGCCAAGCGCCCCAATAACAGACGCTCCGGCACCTGCCGAGATCACAAGGCCTAGACCCTCTGGATCACCGAGTGCGGCGAAGTGAGCAGGCAACACCACCATCTCGGTTGGGAGGTAAATAACTGCCAAGGTCATGATTGCCGCCATCATCACAAACACCGAAGGGTTCGAAAAGAGAATTTTGAAGCCCTGGAGGGCGTAAATGAAGAAGGGTTCCTTCTCGCTCTCGTCGTTCGCCTCATGCTTCTCCGTGACAAAAATCGTGGTTGCAAAGCCTGCCGAGAGGAATCCCATCAGGGCAACGACATAAAAAGTGTTGGTTGAACCAATCAAGGCAATGAAGAAGGTGGCGAGCGCCGGCCCAATGGCAAAACCCGCAGCGAAGATCGCCTCGTGGATTGAGTTGGCCCTGTCCAGAGTCATCTTCGCCGGTTCGGCTACGTCGGGAACCAAAGACTTTCTAGCCGTTGCACCTCCTGGTGCGACAACGCCTCTGGCAATACCGATGATGATTAGCAGCGGAATGGTGAGACCTATCGCCCAATCAACAAGTGGAATCAAGAGTGCAGTGAAGGCAGTAAGAAACTCCACCCAAATTGCTGTGCGCTTGCGACCAAAGCGGTCAATTATCGAACCAACCAGCGGGGCAAAAATAAGTCCTGGAATACCAGTGATTGCAACTACCAGCCCGGCGGTTGCTGCCGAATCTGCCAACTCGAGAGCTATCCAGGGTATGGCGATAAACACCATCGACCCAGAGATCACGCTTGTGATCGAAGCAAACTGGGTGAGAACAAAAGGCGCGAGTCTGCGCTGCACCTAACCCTCTTATCTAAAGTCCTAAATCACTCAGCGAGAGTGCCGAGTAATACGCATAGCCAGCTGATTCTATAGCCGCCCGAGCACCCGTATTGCGATCTACAACAGTGGCAATTGCGAGGACCGTGGCACCGGCTTCCTGGGCCGCTTTCGCCGCGGCCAAAGGCGAACCACCAGTGGTGGAGGTGTCCTCCAGAATCACTACCTTTTTACCTGAGATGTCAGGTCCCTCGACCTGCCTTGCCATGCCATGCTTCTTGGCCTCTTTCCTCACTACAAAAGCATCTAGGCTCAGGCCTCTTGCGCTTGCCTGGTGAAGCATTGCGGTTGCGACCGGGTCAGCACCCATAGTCAGGCCCCCAACTGCATCGGGAGAAAGCCCAGCATCCAAAAGCAAGTCCAGCATGACCTTGCCCACCAGCACCGCTGCCTCGTGGTGAAGGGTTGCCCTGCGCAGGTCAACGTAGTAGTCGGCTTCGATGCCAGAGGAAAGGGTGACTTTGCCGTGCACAACAGCAAGCTCTGAGACCAATTGGGCAAGCGCCAGCTTGTCTTGAGTCGGACTGGTCATAGTTAGAGTTTAGGAGTGGAAATCGCAACCTGGAACGTCAACTCGGTAAGAGCAAGGGCTCAGCGGGTGGTTCAGTTCCTTCAGCGCACCAAAGTCGATGTTCTTGCCATGCAGGAGATTAAGTGCAAGCCAGAGCAGTTCCCCTATGCAGATTTTGAAGCAATTGGCTACAAGGTAATCGCCCACGGGCTAAACCAATGGAACGGGGTTGCCTTTGCCTACAAGGAAGGCCTTGAACCGCAGGAGATAGAAACCTCATTTCCTCAGCAGCCTCACTTCAAGGACGTCCTTGAGGCAAGAGCACTGGGTGCAACCTTCGGCGACCTCAGGATCTGGAGCCTCTACGTCCCCCACGGCCGGGGTCTTGATGACCCACATATGGACTACAAGCTTGAATTCTTGGAGCGTCTAGGCTCTCACGTTGCCGAGGAGCTGGAAGAAAACCCGGAAAGTCAGATTGCACTGGTTGGCGATTTCAACATCGCTCCCCTTGACACTGACGTGTTCAATGTTGGGTTCTTTGAGACCCATGTCTCCCAGCCAGAGCGGGATGTATTTGAAGTATTTGAACAGATTGGCTTCACCGACCTGCACCGCAGGTTTGTTCCCGAGGGCTACACCTACTGGGACTACAAGGACCTGAGGTTTCCGCGCAACGAGGGCATGAGAATCGACTTCATACTCAGCTCACCCGAGCTAACCGAAAAAATAACAAGGGGGAGCATAGAAAGAGACGAGCGCAAGGGTGAGGGGCCAAGCGATCACG
This sequence comes from Aquiluna sp., assembly GCA_040262185.1. Lineage (GTDB taxonomy): Bacteria > Actinomycetota > Actinomycetes > Actinomycetales > Microbacteriaceae > Aquiluna. The sequence goes on from JBDQMQ010000022.1 coordinate 6,074, forward strand.
TGCCGGTTATCTCGACAATCGCTAACTAATGCAGAGGACTAGACCTCCGCGCTCTCCCTGACGTTTGAGACTTCAAGGCCGTTGGCATCGCTCGCCACATCAACCCTCACAAAGCTGCCGTCTTCGACCTCACCGGCAAGCAGAAGATTCGCGAGCCTGTCATCGATTTCGCGCTGCATCAGTCTGCGCAGTGGCCTTGCTCCATAGACGGGGTCATAAAGCCTCCAGGGCTTTTACCTGTTCTTGCTGCTCTTGCATTAGCGCCTCCTCCATAAAACTACTGAGCCCGACTTCTCGGGCCGCTGTCCCGGGTTCAGGCGAATAACACCCTGATCACCGGCTGCAAATACCCGGTTACCGGGTTGACTCATAAGTTGATCCGCGAGCTCTCGCTCGAGATCGCGAACGCGAGACTTCAGACTCACGTTCTCATTCACTAGCTCCAATACCCGGCGAATGCCCTCGAGAGACACCCCTTCGGCGCTGAGCTTGGCGACCTCTCTCAGCTTCGCAACATCCTGCATGGTGTAGCGACGAGAACGGCCCTGGGTTCTGGTTGGTGAGACCAGACCCATGCGGTCATACTGCCTGAGGGTCTGCGGGTGCATGCCGGAGAGCTCGGCCGCTACCGAGATCACAAACAGCGGTGTGTTCTCATCTAGCTCCATGGCTCCTCCTAAAGAGTTCCCGCCCTAGAAATCAGATCCTGACGAGGGTTCTCGTCGGGTAGCTCAGCATCAAACTGCTCGAGCAGCTTCTTGGCCTTAGCAGGAAGGTGGCCGGGGACCATTACCTCAACCGTTGCTAGCAGGTCGCCTTGCCGAGAGCCAAACTGAACACCCTTACCTTTGACTCTGAGGGTCCTGCCATTGGGCGTTCCGGGGGCTACCTTCAGCTTCACAGGCTCTCCGCCAAGAACGGGAACCTCGATAGTGGCACCAAGCGTCGCCTCCGAAAAGGTCACCGGCACCGAGACCCTGATGTTGTCGCCATCTCTGGTGAAGACCGCGTGCGGCTTTACTTTGATGGTCACCACAAGATCTCCAGCCGGTCCACCATTAGGTGAAGGCTGGCCCTTGCCTTTGACCTTCAATTTCTGGCCGTCCTGAATACCTGCTGGCACTTTCACACTCACCGACTCGCTTCTGAGGTTGAGCTTGACGGTGGTGCCATTAACAGAGTCAATGAAGTTGATTGAGGCGGTGGTGCTTAGATCCTGACCACGCTGCGGTCCAAAGCCGCCAAACCCACCAAAGCCTGGAAATCCTCCGCCCTGGAAGCCGCCACCTCCAAAGAGGTTGCTGAAGACGTCCTCAAAGCCAGCTCCCTGGCCTCCGGCCTGGAAACGAGCGCCGCCACCCATTGCGCGGATCGCGTCATACTCCCTGCGCTGCTCAGCATCGGAGAGCACGTCGAAAGCCTCGGAGATGTCTTTGAACCTGGCCTCGGCAGCTGCATCTCCAGGATGCAGGTCGGGGTGGTTGTCCTTCGCAAGTTTGCGGTAGGCCTTCTTTAGATCTGCATCAGAGACGTCCTTGGAAACCCCAAGGATCTTGTAGAAGTCCTTTTCAATCCAGTCTTGTGACGCCATCTAATACACCTCCTTAGTTGTTCTCAGTGGGGACCGAGACCGCCACCTTTGCAGGTCTTAGCAATCTGTCCCCAACCATGTAGCCGAGCTCGATTACATCCGCAATTACCGGCTCGGTAACCTCTTCGCTTGGGTTCTGAACCAGAGCCTCATGCTTCTCAGGATCGAAGGCCTCGCCCTTCTCACCGAAGGCGCTGAGTCCGAACTTCTCTCCCGCAGCCCTGAGCTTCTGGGCGATGGCAGCCATTGGCGTGCCGTCCTGCAGATCCCCATGAGCCTCAGCCCTAGTCAGATCGTCCATGGCGGGAAGGAAAGCCCTGATTGCCTCTGCTACCGCGAGCTGCCGCTCGACGCCTCGGTCTCTTTCGACCCTGGCCTTGTAGTTAACAAAGTCCGCCTGGAGACGCTGCAGGTCTTGGAAGATTTCAAGTTCACGATCGATCGCGTCCTTGTCAGCCTCCTCGCCTTCCTCCTCGGCAACCTCAGCGCTAGCCTCAGATGCTGCGTCTGAGGGGTGCTCAGACTCAGCGCTCTCCTGAGGCTCCTGAGCCTCTGGCTCCTCTGGAAGATTCTCCTCTGGCATTACTTCTTGTCCTCAGACTCCGAGTCATCCTTCGACTCTTCCTCGTCCACTACCTCAGCATCGACAACGTCCTCATCGGAGGCTGCCTCCTCTGCGCCCTCAGTCGGCTGAGCTGCGTAGATTGCCTCCCCCAGCTTCTGGGAGCTAGTGGTCAACTTCTCCTGAGCGGTCTTGACGGCCTCAATGTCTTCGCCGGCAAGTGCGGTCTTAAGAGCGTCGACATCGGCCTGAACCTCTGTCTTAATCTCTTCGGACAGCTTGTCGTCGTTGTCCTTGATTAGCTTCTCGGTTGAGTAGGCCATCTGCTCCGCCTGGTTGCGGGTCTCTGCCTCCTCGCGACGCTGCTTGTCCTCAGCAGCGTGTTCCTCGGCATCCTTGACCATGCGCTCGATGTCCTCCTCAGAGAGCGAGCTACCACCGGTGATGGTCATGGACTGCTCCTTGCCGGTGCCCTTGTCCTTTGCGGAGACGTGGACAATACCGTTTGCGTCGATATCAAAGGTGACCTCGACCTGAGGGATACCACGAGGTGCTGGGGCGATGCCGGTTAGCTCGAAGTTACCCAGAGACTTGTTGTCTCTTGTGAACTCACGCTCACCCTGGAAGACCTGAATCGAAACAGATGGCTGGTTGTCATCCGCGGTTGTGAAGGTCTCGCTTCTCTTTGTTGGGATTGCGGTGTTGCGCTCAATCAGCTTGGTCATAATGCCGCCCTTGGTCTCGATACCTAGAGACAGCGGGGTCACGTCAATAAGCAGCACGTCCTTGCGCTCACCCTTGATGACACCGGCCTGCAGTGCAGCACCGACCGATACCACCTCGTCTGGGTTCACACCCTTGTTGGGCTCCTTGCCACCCAGCAGCTTGGTAACAAGCTCGTTCACTGCTGGCATGCGAGTCGAGCCACCCACCATGACTACGTGAGCGATGTCGCCCACCTTCACTCCAGCTTCCTTGATAACGTCCTCGAAAGGCTTGCGGGTGCGCTCTAGCAAGTCCGAAGTCAAGGACTCAAACTGAGCACGAGTGATGGTCTCATCGAGGTTGGCAGGTCCCGACTCCGTGAGAGATAGGTATGGCAACTGAATCTGAGTAGAGGTTGACTGGCTCAGTTCCTTCTTGGCTTGCTCAGCAGCCTCCTTAAGGCGCTGCAGGGCGATCTTGTCTGAAGAAACGTCTACCCCCGAGGTCTCCTTGAACTGCTTCACCAGGTGGTCAACGACCCGCTGGTCCCAGTCGTCTCCACCTAGGCGGTTGTCACCTGAGGTTGAACGAACCTGAATGGTTGAGAACTCGTCGTCCTTACCAACCTCTAGAAGCGAAACGTCAAATGTTCCACCCCCAAGGTCAAACACCAAAATCAGCTCGTCTTCCTTGCCCTTGTCCAGGCCGTAGGCAAGTGCGGCAGCGGTTGGCTCGTTGATGATGCGCAGCACGTTTAGTCCCGCAATCTCGCCGGCCTCCTTGGTTGCCTGACGCTCAGCGTCATTGAAGTAGGCGGGGACGGTAATAACCGCATCG
>JBDQMQ010000023.1:0-9494 GCA_040262185.1 Aquiluna sp.
CCCCGGGGCGAAGTGGATGTCTGAGATGTGAAGGACGCGAGTTGGCTTGATTCCGAGCCCTGTGAGCTCCACCTCAAAGAGCTTGAAGGGTCCGGCGTTTGTCGCTAGCGACATCTGTTGGGCAGCACTATGACCGCCGAAGCCTCAATCACTGCCTCTCCAGCTGCGGGGATAGTTGAGTGGACAAGTTCGTTCTCTAAAGTCGGCTCGCACTCATCCAGCAAGAATCCTTGGGAGGGCTGGGGGAAGCTCGGGAACAGTCCCGCGCCTTCAAGAGCTGAGAAGGCCTCCTCCAGCGTGAAGCCAGTAACATCCGGAACCACCAGCTGGCCACCTCCGGAGATGTAGACCTTGATCAGAGACCCTCTGGGCACGGAGTTACCAAACTCTGGCTCTGAGTAGGCAATCATGCCAAGCGGCATGGTCGAGGAGACCTCCTCCTCAACAATCTGGATGTTGAGATCCGAGGAAATTAGCTGCACCTTTGCAGTTTCTGGGTCAAAGCCCTGAACGTTTGGCACCAAAACCATGGCCGGCTCTATGTAGCGAGGCTCTGCCTTGGCAAAGTCTTGACCCTCATAGTGCTTATTCACCTCAGTCATGACTTGACGCCAGACCGCGTGCCGGATGGTTGATACTGCCCTGCCGTTTATGCTCTTTCCCCTCTGAGGGGTGAGTCCGACAACGTTTCCAACCCAGGTGGCTGTGGCAACCTCAGAGGAGAATCCAGTCATCCAGGTGTGGAGCTGCTGGTCGGTGGTTCCAGTCTTACCTGCAAGCGGGGTGCCGTCGTTAGGGTTTGCTGCCGCTCCAGTGCCGAAGGAAACGACGCCCTTGAGGGCATGCACCATGGCATTTGCAATCTCTGGTGCTACGGCCTGAGAACACAGGCTCTCTGGAACCGTTAGCTCTTCGTTGGTCTTTCTTAGCAGCACGCGATCGATTGCGATTGGGGAGCAGTAGACACCACCGTTTGCAATACCTGCGTAGGCTGCGGCCATCGTAAGTGGGGCAATTTCGTTGGTGCCAAGAATCGAGGAGGGAACAAACAAAAGCTCTTCGCCATCTGCGCGGTGAACCCCAAAGTCCTCTGCCACATCTCGGATGCCACATAGGTCAAGCTGTGATGCCATCGCAGCGAACGCGGTGTTCTGAGAGGTGATAACAGCCTGCTGAACGCTGATGTCATCGATGGTTCTTTCTTGGTCGGTGCCAGAGTTCTTTACCTCCCAGAGACCAACGACTCCGCCACAGGTTGCCTGGAAGTCCTCGGCAACGTTCCAAATCTTTACCTCATCCGGTTCACCGTCAAGGTCGACATCTTCGCCGGTATAAACGCGGCCATCGACGTGATCACCAAGGCTGTAACCCTGCTCCAACCACTCGGCGAGGGTAAAGACCTTATAGGTCGATCCGGGCTGGAAGCCCGAGGAGCCGCCGTAATCGCGATCGGTGTTGTAGTTCACGCTGGTAGAGCCAGGGGGCGGGTTTTCGCTCTGATCAAAGGTGCGGTTTTGAGCCATTGCAACAATCCGGCCAGTGCCAGTCTCAACAGACACGGAAGCCGTACCAAAACCCCACTCATTATCCGGCGGCAGATTAGTCATGACCGCATCCCAGGCAACCTCTTGAATGTCTAGGTCGAGCGTGGTGTAGATCTCCATGCCGCCGCGACGAAGCAGCATCTCTCGCTCTTCAGAGGTGACACCGAACTCAGGTGAGTTCCTGATGGTCCACACGGTGTAGTCGCAGAAGAAGGCGGTGGTTTGGTTTACCTCGCAACCGGACTGAACCGGGGTGATTCTGGTCTGAATCGGGGAGGCTTTGTAGTTGTCTGCCTGTTCTTGGGTCAGGTAGCCCTCGTCTGCCATGCGCTGCAAGACATAGTTACGCCTTCCAAGCCCGCGGTCTAGGTTGTCGGACTCGTCTGGCTTGTAATCATTTGGGCTCTTGAGCATGCCGGCAAGGTATGCAGCCTGAGGGATGTTGAGTCTGCTCGCAGAGATACCAAAGTAGTACTGGCTTGCGGTCTCAACTCCGTTGATCTGGTTTCCCAAGAACACCAGGTTTAGATACCCGGCAAGGATGTCCTTCTTGGAGACCTCTTTTTCTAGTGCAATTGCAAGCCTGATCTCGCGAAGCTTTCTGTCGACTGTCACCTCTGTGGCATCACGAATCGCATCCTCATCGCCTGAGAGGTTTGCCGCTTCAACCAGCGACTGCCGCACATACTGCATGGTTATTGTCGAGGCTCCCGGCCCCTCACCGAAGGTTGCGAGGTTTGTCAGCGTTGCCCTTATAAGTGAGATGACATCCATGCCGCCGTGCTCATAGAACCTTGGGTCCTCCACCGCGACCACCGCATCAATGAGGTTGGGGGACATTTCCTCGAAGGGAACCTCAACCCTGTTCTCGTGATAGAACGTCGCAATCAGTTCGGGTTTTCCGTCTCTCAGACCGTAAACGTTTGATGCCTGTGAGGCATTAATCGGCCTCACGTAGACAGGAAGCCCCTCAAACATGGCAACGCCTGTGGAGGCTGCGACGCCAGCGACTGCAACAGCGGGTGCTAACAGCGCGACGGCCAAAAGACCCGCAACCGCGCTAAGCACACCGAACTTGAGTAGGTTTCCTAGCGTCGAGAGAACTGACTTACCCGACATAGACTCTAGGTTACCTCTCGATACCTGAAACGGAGCTGTGAAATGACCAAGTGGGAGTATGTAACAACCCCCCTTTTGCTGCACAAAGAGACTGAAATTCTTAATACCTGGGGTAGCAAGGGCTGGGAGTTAGTCCAGGTGACCACCGGGCCTCAAGGAGGCCTCATTGCCTTCCTAAAGCGAGCGGCCGAGTGAGCGTAGAAACCAACCTTGCAGCCCTTGGCCTTGAGCTTCCCGAGGTGGCAACACCCGCAGGTGCCTATGTGCCAGCGGTCATTAGCGGAAACCTAGTCTTCACGGCCGGTCAGATTCCGCTGGTTGATGGCAAGCTCATGGCTGAGGGACGCCTCGGTGCCGAGATTACTGCCGAGCAGGGCAAAGAAATTGCACAGCGCTGCGCACTCAATGCCATTGCCGCGGTCAAGAGCGTCCTGGGCGATCTGGAGAGAGTGAAAAAAGTCGTCAAGGTAGTTGGCTTTGTCGCATCGACCCCAGAGTTCACCGCTCAGCCAGGTGTTGTGAACGGTGCCAGCGAGCTATTGCAGGCAGCCTTTGGAGATGCCGGGATACACGCCAGAAGCGCGGTTGGGGTTGCGGTATTGCCGCTGAATAGCCCGGTTGAGGTCGAGCTGATTGTTGAGTTTGAGTAGCTAGATACGCTTCGACATCCAGATTGAGCTCTCAATCTCAAACCCAAGGCGATCGTAGAGCTCTCTGGACTCAGGGTTGTTCTGCTCTGTCTCTAGGAAAATCACCTTCACATCCCTAGCGCTTGCTCTTAACTGGGCTTCGGTCATTAGCAGCGTGCCTACCCCCTGGTGCCGGTATTCGTTGGCGACGAACATCTCATCGATCAGCGCCTCTGCACCACCTGACTCGATGCCCCAGCCCCAGGTGATGACTAGGTAGCCGGCAAGCTCTTCGCCCTGCTCGGCAACAAGAAGATCTCCTAGCTGCTCGTTTGCAATGAGTGGACCTAGTGCTTCCAGTAGGTGCTCATCGCTGAGCGGGGTGCCGACCTCATCGCAGTAGCCACGCATGAGTCCAAGGACTGCGTCCTGGTCGCCTGCTATGGCCCTGCGCACACTTGCCATCAGTCACTTGCTCCTGAGGCGACCCGAGAAGAAATGGTGTCCATCACGGTTGTGTCGGCAAGGGTGGTGACGTCCCCCACCGGCCTGTCCTCCGCCACGTCCCTAAGCAGACGACGCATGATTTTGCCGGAGCGAGTCTTGGGAAGCTCGGCCACAACAAATATTGTTCTTGGCTTGGCGATAGGTCCAATTTCCTTCGCGACATGGTCGCGCAGCTCCTTGGAAACTTTCGCCTCATCACCGGTCTGTGAGACCTGACTGGCTCGCAAGATTACAAAAGCGACCACGGCCTGACCGGTGGTCTCGTCCTTGGCGCCAACCACCGCGGCTTCTGCAACGTAGGGGTGAGAAACCAGGGCCGACTCTATTTCGGTGGTTGAGAGCCTGTGACCTGAGACGTTCATGACGTCATCGACTCGGCCCATGAGCCAAACATCTCCATCCTCGTCGAGTTTTGCTCCGTCGCCTGCAAAGTATCGGCCCGTAAAACGCGACCAGTAGGTTTCCTTGAAACGCTCCGGGTCGCCCCAGATGCCCCTGAGCATCGAGGGCCAGGGCTCGGTGATGGTCAGCAGGCCGCCATGGCCATTTCCAACCGCATTACCCTCATCATCAACTACTTCCATCGAGACTCCAGGCAGCGGCAGCATCGCGCTGCCGGGCTTGGTCTCGGTTACTCCAGGCAGCGGCGAGATCATGATTGCGCCAGTCTCGGTTTGCCACCAGGTGTCGACGATTGGGGTGGTGCCAGAGCCAATGACCTCTCGGTACCACATCCAAGCCTCTGGATTAATTGGCTCTCCCACGCTGCCCAGCAGCCTCAGAGAGCTCAGGTCATACTTGCTGATCATCTCCCTGCCAAGTTTCATAAACGATCTGATCGCCGTTGGAGCGGTGTAGAAGATGCTCACCTTGTACTTTTCGATGATGCTCCACCACCTGCCCCAGTCGGGAGTGTCTGGAGTTCCTTCGTAGATCACCTGGGTTGCGCCATTAGCCATTGGTCCGTATGCCACGTATGAGTGCCCAGTGATCCAGCCGATGTCTGCAGTGCACCAGTAGATGTCTTTTGTCTCGTGCAGATCGAAGACATTCTTGTGGGTGTAGGCGGCTTGGGTTAGATAGCCACCTGTGGTGTGGAGGATGCCCTTGGGTTTTCCCGTAGTACCGGAGGTGTAGAGGATAAACAGCGGGTGCTCGGCATTAAAACTCTGCGCCTGGTGTTCAGAAGCAGCGGAATCTAGCTGCTCGTGCCACCAAAGGTCGCGGTTATCGTCCCAGTCAATTTCATTGCCGCAGCGCTTAACCACCAACACATGCTCAACGCTGGGGCACTTTTCATCGCTGAGAGCCTGATCCACGGCCGGCTTTAGGGCACCGGCCTTACCTTTTCTAAAGCCACCATCCGCCGTGATCACGAGCTTCGCTCCAGCGTCTTGAATCCTCGCAGCTAGTGAGTCTGCTGAAAAGCCTCCAAAGACCACGGAGTGCACGGCGCCGACTCGCACCACGGCCTGCATAGCAACAATTGCCTCAGGGATAAGAGGCATGTAGATGGCAACTCGATCACCGGCCTGGATCCCGAGATTTGTAAGCACGTTCGCGGCCTTCTTTACCTCTTGCAGCAGCTCGCTGTAGGTGAAAGCCTTTGTGTCACCAGGCTCACCCTCAAAAAACAGAGCTACGCGGTCGCCGGCTCCAGCTTCGACATGGCGGTCGAGGCAGTTATAGCTGACGTTTAGCTCGCCATCTTCAAACCACTTCGCAAAGGGAGCTTCTGACCAATCCAGAGTTTTTGTGAAGGGCTTGTGCCAATGAAGGTTATTTGCCTGCTCGGCCCAGAATTCTAGGCGGCTTGACTTTGCCTTTTCGTAGAGCTCAGGCTGAGCCACGGCCTGCCTGGCAAATTCAGTACTGGGTGGGAACCTGCGTGTTTCGTGCAGTAGGTTCGCAATTTCATTCTCGCTTGACATCTTTGTCCTCCAGAGTTGCCCCTTCATAATGCCAGAGATTGGGTTTGGACTCTCAAAGCTCAAAAATGTGACACTCCCTAAAGTCCCCCAAATGGGGAACAAATTTCCTCAAATTGCTTTTAGACTCTGTGTACTGACTTCGGTTGGTTTTTGTCGGGGGCATCCCCCCATAGCTCCCGGCAACAGGCGGCAGCTTTCCCCCAAAGCTGCCGCCCCTTTCTTTTCCACAGCTTTTTATTTCATACATCTTCTTTGTCGCTTGGGTTTGCATGATGTGGCAATGGAATTACCCGCGAAGCTTCTCGAGCTAGTAAAAGACCCCGAAGTGCGCGACATTGTGATCTCTGGCGACTTCTGCGCAATCGATAGGGGACGCGGTCTGGAAGAGGCCACTAGCCCCTTCACTGAGGTAGAACTCGAGGGAGAGCTGAGGCAGTTGGCCTTCGAGGCTGGGGTTAGATGTGATATTTCAAAGCCGGTTGCTGACATCGCCATAGGCCGCTTTCGAATTCACGCCGTGCTGCCATATGGAATATCGACCGCTCCGCAGCTGAGCCTTCGGGTTCATCCGGAAAACCATCTCGGTCTTCGGGAGCTCACTGAGCGTGGCGGTCTTTGCGAGCGCTGGGCAGCTTGGCTGATATCTGCGCTCAATGATCAGAAAACCATTGTTTTTTCAGGTGCTACCGGTTGTGGCAAGACCACTTTGATGCGGGCTTTACTAATGGAGACCTCGGAGCGAGTGGTTTCCATTGAGCAGACACCAGAGCTAAGACTTGTGCCACCTGCGGTTCAACTTTATTCTCGGGAGGCAAATCAGGAGGGCGTGGGGGAGGTCACTCTCAGCGAGCTGGTCACCCATAGCCTGCGCATGCGTCCAGATCGCTTAGTAATTGGAGAGGTTAGATCAAGGGAATTTGGAGCGCTGCTTCAGGCGATCTCAAATGGCCATCCTGGCTCGATGACCACCCTGCACGCCACCTCGCTTGCCCAGGTAGCGGACCGCCTATTGATCCTTGGCAAGTTATCTGGTTTGAGCGGCGAGCTCACCTCGATGCTGGTGACAAATTCAATTGACTATGTAGTGCAGCTATCTAGAGAATCTCGTGAGCTTGAGGTTGGCATCCCAAGGCTTAACGGCTCCATGCTAGAGATAGTTCGGCTGCCATGACCGCCGGAAGGCTGCAAAGCCTGTTGAACAGCGGCCTACCGCTTAGGTCCGCACTCGAGCACTCTGGAGCCGACACGCTAAGCCCACTTGCCATCGAGGCGATAAAGCTCGGCTCTCCGCTTAGGAGAGTCCTAAGCCAGCTCGATGAGATAGAGCTGCAGCAGCAGCGGGCAGCTGCTGAGCTGAGCCAGGCTTTAGCTGTCCCTAAGGCCACCAGGGCCCTACTGAGCTGGCTCCCGGCATTTGCACTTGTCGCCTCCCAGTTGATGGGACTAAGTTCCCTGAGCGCACTGGTCCATCCGGTCTCTCTGATTGGGATCGCACTTGGTTTTGGGCTGATTCTTTTGGGTCGGAAACTGACCGGCTCAATGCTCATTGAACCCAAGCTAGATCAATCCGCTATCTACTCACTGCAGCTTTTTGGCGTCGCTATTGCCTCTGGCTTGGGCCTTAGTCAAGCACTCAGGCGCTATCCCGAGCTCGGTTCGTCAGCGGCGGTCATGGAACTTGTAAATCTCTCGAAAACTACGGGCTGCTCACTTTCCAGCCTTGTTCAATCAACCATCCAATCGGAGATCACAAACTCGAGCGCCGCACTTATGACCGAGCTAAGGGAGCTGTCGGTCAAACTGCTGATTCCGCTGGGGCTAACCACCCTGCCTGCCTTTTTGCTTTTTACCATCCCGCCGATATTCATCGGCATAACCAATAGATAAGGAGAGAAAAATGAAAGTAATCAACTCAGAGCGTGGTGCAATCACCGCAGAGTATGCAATTGCCACCTTGGCAGGTGTCGCATTTGCAGGGCTAATGCTGCTTGTGATGCGAAGCGAAGAGGTGCGCTCACTTTTGTTCGGGCTTGTAGCCAGGGCATTGGGCGTTGGATAACCAGAGGGGCGCAGTCACCGCCGAGTTCATGCTGCTGATGCCAGCTGCAATTCTGGCGGTGACGCTCCTTTTGGGATCATTCACCATTGCACTCGAGCGAGTGAAGTTTGAGTTTGAAGCCTTTCAGTTTGCGCGGAGCTACTTTGACGGACTTCCTACCGCGAGTCATGACTTCTTTGAGCGCAGGAAGGGCAACCTGAGCTGCGTCGAAGTTCTATCGAATTCGCCGTTTAGCTTTAGGAGTGAGTATTGCCTGCACAAGATCGGCACCTAGATATAGACCTAGACCTAGGTTCGGTTGGGCTGGTGCTCGCAGGGCTAATTGCGACCTGCTCCCTCTACCTAACCGGGTTAACAATGGCCCACTCTTGGCTGCTGTTGGAGGTGAGGGCACAGCTTGTTGCCGACCTTGCAGCCATTGCAGCAGCCGACACTATGACGGGCATCATTGCCGGGATACCTTGTGAAAATGCAAGAGAAATTGCTGCCGGTAATGGCGCAAGTTTGGATTCTTGTCGTATTGTCAGTGAAGTTGTCAGCATTAGGGTTGGCAAACAAGACCTACTTTTTCAGGTCTTCGCCAGCGCGAAAGCGGTGGCAATGGGTGCTATCTAGGAGTGGATTTGGCAAAGAAACTGGTGATAGTTGAGTCGCCTGCCAAGGCGAAGACCATCTCCAAGTATCTGGGCGAGGACTACGAGGTCTTGGCCTCGGTTGGCCACATCCGCGATCTCGCCGAGCCAAAAGAGATTGCTGCCGAAAAGAAAAAAGAACACCCATCACTGGCTAAGTTCTCGATTGACGTCGACAACGACTTCGAGCCCTACTATTCGATCTCCCCAGGAAAGTCCAAAACAGTTTCCGAGCTCAAGAGTGCCCTCAAGGGTTGCGATGAGCTCTACCTCGCCACCGATGAAGACCGCGAGGGAGAGGCAATCGCCTGGCACCTCTTGGAGGTTCTAAAGCCCAAGGTCCCGGTTCGCAGGATGGTCTTCAACGAGATCACCAAGGACGCTATTCAAGAAGCAAGCCGAAACACCAGGGAGATAAACGACAACCTCGTTGAGGCCCAGGAGACGAGAAGAGTTGTTGATCGCCTGGTGGGATATGAGATTTCTCCAATTTTGTGGCGCAAGATAAACCGAGGGCTTTCGGCTGGCCGGGTGCAGTCTCCTGCAATGCGCATGATCGTCGAGCGCGAACGCGAGCGCATGGCTTTCGTCTCTGCCGGCTACAGCTCCGTGACCGCAAACCTAGAAGAGTCTTCGATCAGCTTCGAGGCAAAGCTCTTGAGCATAGATGGCAAGCGTCTCGCAGGCTCAAAGAGTTTTAGCGAGGATGGCGTGCTGACAGCCGACGTTTTGGTGCTTGCCCCAGATGCTGCCGAGCAGCTCGCTAAGGATCTAACAGGTGAAACTCTCAAGGTGACGAGCATCGAAGCTAAGCCTTCGACAAGAAAGCCCTACGCACCTTTCACAACCTCAACCTTGCAACAGGAGGCCTCCAAGAAGCTCTCGCTGAGTGCGAAGCAGACGATGGACCTTGCCCAGCAGCTTTATCAAGAGGGTCACATTACCTATATGCGTACCGACTCTCCCTCGCTATCTCAGCAGGCCATCAATGCCGCTAGGACCCAGGCCGCACAGCTCTACGGCCAAGAGATGGTGCCAGATGCACCCAGGGCTTACGGTGCAAAGAGTAAGAA
>JBDQMQ010000024.1:0-9167 GCA_040262185.1 Aquiluna sp.
CATGACTGGCCCCAAGCAGGTAACCGTAGGGGCCGAAGTTTACGAAGGAAAGAACCTTGTCCTAGCCACTGGCTCAATTTCAAAGACCCTCGGGATTGAAATTGGCGGCCGGGTAATTACTAGTGACCAGGCCCTTCAAATGGATTGGGTGCCGAATAAGGTTGCAATTCTAGGTGGCGGTGTTATTGGAGTTGAGTTTGCCTCGGTTTGGCGCTCTTTTGGTTCAGAGGTTGTGATCATCGAAGGCGTGGACCGTTTGGTTCCAAATGAGGAGCCAGCCATTAGCAAGGCCCTGGATCGCGCCTACCGCAAACGCGGCATAGAGTCCAAGTTGGGAAACAAGTTCAAAACTGTCACTCAGACTGCCGATGAAGTCACGATCGAGCTTGAAAACGGTGACAAGGTAACCGCGGACATTCTGTTGGTTGCTGTTGGTCGTGGACCTAATGCGACCGGTTTTGGCTATGAGGATCAGGGCGTTCAGATGGAGCGAGGCTGGGTGCTTACCAACGATCGACTCGAGACCAACCTTCCCGGCGTCTATGCCGTAGGGGACATAGTCCCAGGGCTGCAGCTCGCCCACCGAGGCTTTATGCACGGAATCTTCGTCGCCGAGGAGATTGCAGGCCTCAAACCAATGAAGGTCGACGAGATGGGCATACCGAGGGTTACCTACTGTGAGCCTGAGATTGCCTCTGTTGGTCTTACAGAGGACCAAGCGAAAGAGAAGTTTGGCGCGGAGGGCATCTCCACCTACGAGTACAACCTCGCAGGCAACGGCAAGAGCAACATCTTGGGCACTGCCGGAGTAATCAAACTGATTCGACAGATAAATGGTCCAGTCGTTGGGTTCCACATGATCGGATCAAGAGCCGGAGAGCAAATCGGAGAGGCACAACTAATTGTGAACTGGGAGGCATACCCAGAAGATGTAGCTCCACACATCCACGCACACCCAACCATGAACGAGGCAATCGGTGAGGCGCATCTAGCGCTAGCCGGTAAGCCGCTTCACGCACACGCATAGCCCTAGTCAGGATAGGAACGATGAGCGAAGTAGTACTACCAGCACTCGGAGAATCGGTAACAGAGGGAACCGTAACTCGTTGGCTCAAAAAGGTTGGTGACACTGTTGCCATTGACGAGCCGCTAGTCGAGGTCTCTACAGACAAGGTTGACACCGAGATTCCTAGTCCTGTGGCGGGAGTCTTGCAACAAATTCTTGTTCAAGAGGACGAAACAATTGAGGTCGGTGCCGTATTAGCAGTTGTCGGAGAAGGTGCCGCCACTGAGGCACCAGCCGCACCGGAGGCCTCAGCGCCAGAAGTAGCCGAGCCGCAGGCCCAGCCTGAGGCTACTGCTGCTCCAGCTGCGGAAGCGCCAGCCCCCACTCCCCCAGCACCTGTCGCGGCACCTGCACCAGTTGCTCCTCCAGCTCCAGTTGCTCCTCCAGCTCCGGTCGCTGCGCCTGTGGCGCCACCAGCGCCCGCTGCAGCTGCTCCAGTAACACCCGCTGCAGCGAGCGAGTCGGAGAGCGATCCAAACTACGTAACTCCGATTGTTCGCAAGCTCGCATCAGACATGGGCGTAGACCTTACGCGCGTCACCGGTACAGGAATCGGTGGACGAATCCGCAAAGAAGATGTCATCGCAGCTGGATCCCAGGCGACAGCACCAGCTGCGACTCCCGCGGCTGCTCCAGCTGCCGCTGCTTCGGTAGCCGTGAGCCCACTGCGTGGTACCAGCGAACCAATGACAAGACTTCGCAAGGTTCTTGCAGAGCGTGCTGTTGCCTCAATGCAGCAGTCCGCTCAGCTAACAACGGTTGTTGAAGTAGATGTAACCGCTGTTGCGCAACTTAGAGACCGGGTAAAGGCCGACTTCCTTGCCAAGACAGGCAACAAGCTCAGCTTCATGCCTTTCTTCACTCTGGCAGCAGCTGAAGCTCTGAGGGCTCACCCGAAGATCAATAGCACCGCCGAGGGCGAAAGCATCGTGTATCACGATGGAGAGAACATTTCTTTTGCCGTAGACACCGAAAGAGGGCTCCTCACCCCAGTTCTTCGCAACACCGCGAGTATGACTATCGCCGAGCTTGCTCGCCAAATCGCGGACATGGCAGAGCGCACCAGAAATAACCAATTGAAGCCAGATGAGCTTTCGGGTGGCACCTTTACGGTTACCAACACCGGTTCTCGAGGTGCACTATTTGACACTCCGGTCGTATTCCTGCCTCAGTCTGCAATTCTCGGAACTGGCATCGTCACAAAGCGACCTGCGGTCGTCAAGGACTCCTCCGGTAATGAAGCGATTGCTATTCGCTCGATGGTCTACCTTGCTCTCTCTTACGACCACAGGATCATCGACGGAGCTGATGCTTCTCGTTACCTCTCGGACGTAAAGATTCGACTAGAAGCCGGAGCCTTTGAGCCGAACCTCGGTATTTAGCCAGCTCGGAGGCATTATGCCGCGCTCGAAAGGGCTTAGCGGGGAGGTAGTTCTTGCCTTCGTTTGAACGTATTGGCTTCTCACCCAATTTTGTGAGCTATGAAGAGGGCTACAACAAGCAACTAGAGGTTCATGCAGAGGTTGTTTCAGGCAAAAGACCTGACACAGTTCTGCTTCTTGAACACACCAGTGTCTACACAGCTGGAAAGCGGACCGAGCTGGAAGAGCTCCCCGATGATGGGAGTGAGTTTGTCGAAACAAACCGCGGGGGCAAGATCACCTGGCATGGCCCCGGGCAGTTGGTGGGCTACCCAATCATGCGACTACCTCAACCAATCGATGTCGTGAACTACGTCCGCTATCTAGAAAAGACACTGATCGACGTCTTTGCCGAATTCGATGTAAAGGGCGAACGGGTCGAAGGTAGAACTGGAGTTTGGGTCGCTAGCGGAGACGAGCTTGTAAAAGTTGCGGCAATTGGTATTCGCGTTTCAGAAAAAGTCACGATGCACGGCTTTGCCCTAAATTGCAACAACTCCCTCGAGCCCTACGAGCACATAATTGCCTGTGGTATCCAAGATGCAAGAAGTAGCACCCTAAGCGAATTAGCATCTAGGGAGGTAACTCCTTTAGAAGCAGCTACCCTTGTAGAGCAGATGATGAAAGAGATCCCAAATGCCAGAGGTTAATCCCACGCGAAAACTGCTTCGTTTGGAGGTTCGCAACTCTCAGGTACCGATCGAGCGCAAACCGGAGTGGATACGCACAACCGCCAAAATGGGACCTGAATACCAGCAGCTGCACTCGCTGGTAAAAGACCAGGGTCTCAACACGGTCTGCCAAGAAGCTGGTTGCCCAAACATTTTTGAGTGCTGGGAAGACCGTGAGGCTACTTTCCTAATCGGCGGCTCCCAATGCACAAGGCGCTGCGATTTCTGCCAAATCGACACAGGTAAGCCAGCTGCATTTGATGCCGATGAGCCAAGACGAGTCGGAGACTCAGTTGCACAAATGCAGCTTCGCTATGCAACTGTTACTGGTGTTGCAAGGGATGATCTGCCCGATGAGGGTGCATGGCTCTATGCCGAGACCATCAGGCAAATCCACAAGCAATCCCCCGGGACAGGTGTTGAGATTCTGGTCCCTGACTTTTCTGGTAATCCCGAGCTCCTGAAGCTTGTTTTCGAGGCAGCACCTGAGGTGTTTGCCCATAACGTGGAGACAGTCCCGAGAATCTTTAAGAGAATCCGCCCAGCCTTTGACTATCAGCGCTCAATGGACGTAATCACTCAGGGACGAGACTTTGGGCTGGTAACGAAGTCAAACCTGATTCTTGGCATGGGCGAAGAGCGCGATGAGATTATCCAGGCTCTGCATGATCTTCACGATGCCGGAACTGACATCATCACCATCACCCAGTACTTAAGGCCCTCTCCCAGGCACCACCCCGTCGAGCGTTGGGTAAAACCCCAGGAGTTCGTTGAGCTTGCAGAGATCGCCGAGGGCATTGGGTTCTTAGGGGTGCTTTCTGGTCCTCTGGTGCGCTCCAGTTATCGTGCAGGTCGGCTCTGGGCAAAGAGCATGATTGCAAAGGGTAGGGAGATACCTGAGTAGCTTCGTCACCTGGCTGACAAACTTGATTTCGCACAAGCCAGTGCGATTGCCTAAGTAGACTTAGCCCGTGGCAAAGAAAGATAAGGCTCCTGGTAGGCTCAAGCAGCTGCTCCAGGTCTACAAACTCACGGCGAAAAATGACCCGACCAGCGTTTGGATCGCTCTTCTTGGGTTTCTCCTAGCAACAGGTGGTGGACTGCTCGTTGGCTTCCTACTTGGAGGTGGCGAAGCCTGGAGCCTGACCATTTGGACAATCTCGGGCGTAGTCTCGGGAATCCTGATCGCGATGATCCTGATGTCCAAGCGAGCGGAGCGCAATGCGTATCAACAGATCGAAGGCCAGGCGGGCGCCGTTGGAGCTGTTCTAGATACCCAAATAAAGCGCAGCTGGAGAGCATCCTCTGTGCCGGTATCAGTCAATCCTAAGAGTCGTGAGGCCATCTACCGAATGATTGGTCCCGCAGGCGTTGTACTGATTGCTGAGGGGACATCCGCGAGAGTGAGCCAGATGCTCCAGGATGAGACACGCAAGGTCAACAGGGCCGCCCCAGGTGTCAAAGTGCACCAGTTGAAGGTAGCAACTGACGACACAGGCGTCAGACTGTATGAGCTTCTAAAGACCGTATACAAGCTTGGTAAGACACTAAAGCGGGCAGAGGTAGCTGTGGTTGCAAACCGGCTAGATGCACTGGGCGGGCTCTCGATACCAATCCCTAAGGGAATTGACCCGACAAAAGTTCGTGCACCAAAGCGCAAGTTTTAACATTTCTGAAACATAAGCTCGGTAGTTTTTCTTCATCCCCTGTGGCGACACAGTTCACCTAAGAAAGAGATACCTATGTTCAAGACAGCCTCTGAGGTGTTGGCATACATCAAGGAACATGACGTCAAGTTTGTAGACGTTCGCTTTACAGACCTTCCTGGTGTGCAGCAGCACTTCAACCTTCCTGTTTCTCAGATTGATGAAGACTTCTTTGCCAATGGGCAACTCTTCGATGCCTCTTCAATTAGGGGTTTCGCTGCGATTCACGAGAGTGACATGCAGCTCATCCCAGACGTGACGACCGCGTGGATTGATCCGTTCAGAGTCGAAAAGACCCTGATCATGAACTTTGACATCTACAACCCGAGGAACGGTGAGCTGTACCACCGTGACCCAAGACAGGTCGCCCACAAGGCTGAGCGCTACCTGCAATCAACTGGGATTGCCGACACTGCATTCTTCGCACCTGAAGCGGAATTCTTCATCTTCGATGAGGTCCGCTACGAAGTGAAGTCAAACACCGCTTACCACATGGTCGACTCGGTAGAGGGTCCATGGAACAGCGCCAAGGCAGAAGAGGGCGGAAACCTAGGTAACAAGACTCCTTACAAGGGCGGATATTTCCCGGTTTCCCCCACTGACCACCTCGCTGACATCCGTGACGCAATTGTGCTAGAGCTCGAGGCCGCTGGTTTGTCAGTCGAGCGCTCTCACCACGAGGTCGGAACCGCTGGACAGTGCGAGATTAACTACCGCTTCGACCAGCTCATCAAGAGCGCTGACGACATTCTGAAGTTCAAGTACATCGTCAAGAACGTTGCGAACCAGTTCGGCAAGACCGCGACATTCATGCCGAAGCCGCTCTTTGGTGACAATGGTTCAGGTATGCACGTCCACCAGTCTCTCTGGAAAGATGGCAAGCCACTGTTCTACGACGAGTCTGGCTACGGTGGACTCAGCGACACTGCACGTTGGTACATCGGTGGAATCCTGAAGCACGCACCAAGCATTCTTGCTTTTACCAACCCAACCATTAACTCTTACCACCGCTTGGTCCCAGGCTTCGAAGCACCCGTGAACCTGGTCTACTCTGCCGGTAACCGCTCAGCTGCAATTCGTATCCCGATGACCGGAAGCAACCCCAAGGCAAAGCGCATTGAGTTCCGTGCTCCTGACAGCTCAGGTAACCCATACCTTGCCTTCTCGGCAATGCTGATGGCGGGACTGGACGGTATCAAGAACCGCATCGAGCCACACGAGCCAGTGGACAAGGACCTCTACGAGCTACCACCAGAGGAAGCTAAGGCAATTCCTCAGGTTCCAGGCAACCTCGAGCAGGTGCTTGTAGCCCTTGAAAATGACCACGACTTCCTCCTCGAGGGCGACGTGTTCACCAAGGACCTCATCGAGAACTGGATCGACTACAAGCGTGAGAAGGAGCTAAAGCCAATGGCTCAGCGCCCTCACCCATACGAGTTCGAGCTCTACTACGGCGTCTAGCCCAGAAGAGTAAGTGAAGAGGGAGGCAAGGAAACTTGCCTCCTTTTTCTATTGCGCGAAGAGCTTTTCATAGACGGCTCTGGCCTTGCGCGTTGTGCTGAGGTAATCCTCCTCCAAGCGCGACGCCGAACCGGGTGCATACTCCAGGATTCTCGCCATAGCCTCTAGTTGCTTCCTATCCGCGGGAAGAATGTCAACTAGCTTGTCGACCGCCAAAACTAGGGCACTCCTGCACCGTGAAGCTAGGAGCCAAGCAGCCCGCAACGATTCTGCCTCCTGTTTGGTCAGTTTCCCCAGTGACTCAAGTTCATCCAGTGCTTCTAATGTTCCGAGGATCCTGAGCTGCGAGTCATGGAATGCATTTCTTAGTTGAAACAGTTGAACCAACCATTCGACATCGCTTATTGAGCCTTTGCCTAGCTTGAGGTGTCTCGCTGGATCGGCGCCCTGAGGAAGCCGCTCAGTCTCAACACGTGCCTTGATTCTGCGAATCTCGGTTAGCTGGCTAGGGGTTAGCGTCTCTGGGTAGCGGAAGGAGTCCATGAGGGATGTAAAGCGAGCAACAAGTTCCTCCGAGCCAGAGATTACCCTGGCCCGTAAGAGCGCCTGGTACTCCCAGGTGTCAGCCCATTTCTCGAAATAGGCCCGGTAGCTTTCGAGAGACCTCACCCTAGGTCCGTTTTTACCCTCTGGCCGAAGTCCTAGGTCGAGCTCAAAAGCCATGATGGAGTCTTTGACCAGTGCAAGCAGCCTTGAGCTCACTCGCTCTGCGACTGTTTGTGCATCCTCATCTTCGGATAGGTAGACAAGCATTGCATCGGCATCAGAGCCAAACCCCAGTTCCTCACCGCCGAGTCGGCCCATCGCGACGATCCCCAGGTCGATTTCATCAGACTCCTTGGCAAGCTCAAGCATGGTGCGGAGGTAGGAATCCATGATCGCGCTGAGGCCTTTGCTGATTTGAGCCATACTGCTGACGCCTAATACGGCCCCAATGGCAACTCGCAGGGTCTCTCGTCTGCGGATGTTTCGAATTAGATCCGCTGCCGTGGTTGTCTCTTCTTGCCTGGAGACCACCGCGAGCATCTCCAACTCAATTACGCTAACGTCCCTCGGCAGAAGCTCGGCATCGTCGCCAAACCAAGAGGTGGCATCCGGGATTCGCTCTAGCACCCTGGCAACCATTCCAGAGGAAGAAAGTACCCTCATCAGTCGCTCCGCCGCACCAGAGGAATCTCGTAACATCCTGAGAAACCATGGGGTCTCGCCAAGCTCCTCGCTTAGGCGCCTGAAGCTCAATAGGGCTCGATCCGGGTCGGTCCCCTCTGCCATCCAGCGGATCAAAACTGGCAAAAGTGTTCGCTGTATGGTGGCTCTCCTGGAGACGCCCGTTGTGAGGGCGTTGATGTGATTTAGTGCACCCTTGGGATCAACAAAGCCAAGAGCAACAAGCCTTCGCTCCACATCCTCTGCACTTAGCGTGATTTCCCCAGGGGTAAGAGCAGCTGTGGCAGCTAGTAGGGGCCTGTAGAACACCGAGTCGTGAAGTTGGGCCACTTCTACTCGGACACTTTCGAGGCGAGTAGCGAGCTCTGCGGCACTAAGCCCCAATCCCCGCGCCACTCGTCTAAAGTCCTCCTCACCGGATGGAATGAGGTGGGAGCGCCTTAGCTTCTGGAGCTGAATACGGTGCTCTAGGGCCCGGAGAAAGCGGTTGTGGGCAGCCAGCTTAGCTTTGTCGGTCCGCGCTAGAAGCCCTGCATCACTAAGAGCCTCAAGAGCAGTAAGTGTGTCCATAACATGAAGCGACTCATCCCCAACACCGTGCACCAGCTGCAGTAGCTGCGCAGTGAATTCAACATCTCTCAGCCCACCCCGGCCGAGCTTTAGGTTGCTGGCTCGCTCTTGTGCCGGGATGTTTTCCAAAACCCTCTTTCTGAGATGTCTAGCGCTGTCCACGATGGCCGAACGGTCCTGATACTCCCAGATCATGGGCTTGATAGCAGCAATGTAGGCCCGACCAAGGTCGGCGTTTCCAGCCGCAAATCTCGCCTTGAGCAGAGCCTGAAACTCCCAGGGCTCCGCCCACTTTTGGTAGTAGGCAGCATGAGCCTCAAGGGTTCGAACCAGGGCCCCCGACTTCCCCTCTGGTCTTAGATTTGGATCTACCTGCCAAAGTCCCGGCTCGACCTCCACGGCATCGATAACTTGCTGCATTCGAGTGGCAATCTTGGTTGCCGCATCGACACTGTCCGCGCTGGTGGCAACGTAAATTACATCAACGTCTGAGACGTAGTTGAGCTCCCTCGCTCCAGTTTTTCCCATGGCAATAACGGCTAGCGGAAGAGGCTCTACTTCCTCTGGTTTGATACGGCCTTCTGCCAAGAGTTCTGCAATTGCAGCCTTGATCGCGCTTTGCAGAGTCGTGTCCGTTAGATCCGTCAGCGCCACAGAAACCTCACGGAATGCCGCGGTCGGGTCTTTTTGAGAGAGGTCCCAGTCCACAATCCCGATAAGCGCCTCTCGGTAACCAACCCTCAAATCTGTGCGCGACGAAGAAGCTACCTTGTAGGTTTTGCTGAGTGCGGGCTTTTTGGGAAGCTTGAATGACTGCGGGTGGCGAAGCAGGTGTTCGGCTATGGCATCAGAGGCGCCTGTAATCCTGCAAAACCTCTCGGCAAGAGACGGGTCGGCGAGAGTCTTAGAAACTGCCTTTGGTTGGATCTCGGCCATCCTAAGGAGGAAATCAAGAGCCTTATCTGGTGACGCCGCAGAAGCTAAAGGAGTAAGGGCGGAGTGGCCCCAGTCCCCCACAAGTTCAACTAGGCGATCTAGCTTCGAA
>JBDQMQ010000025.1:0-8940 GCA_040262185.1 Aquiluna sp.
TCGGTGACGTTCGAACCGTCTTTGGTGCGAAGCATGTTCTCGAGGAGAATCTTCAGAGAGTATGGGAGCTTTGAAACCCCAAGTCCTTCCATGCTGAAGTACTTGTAGGTCTTTCCGCCAACTTCCAAATTGGTCGCGCCCGATAGATCTGTTGTCATGAAAAGTTCTTCTCCTACTTGTTTTCTGCCTCTAATTTACCTTGTGCGTCTCTCGCGATTTTCTTAAGCATTATCCAGGTCAAAGCCAGCAGGGCCGCATAGGCCGGTGCTCCCATAATGACTCGGGAGGCTGCGAGCAGTTCTACTTCATTGGCTAGATAAAGTGGCACCTGCACTGCAAGCCGCGCGGCAAAAAAACCTACCCATATGACAGTTACCAGCCTCAGCCGCTTATACTGCGCGCCGCCACGCCAGCCCTGAAGACCAAAAAGTAGCTGTGCCGCATAGCCCATCAGCGGCCTACGAATCAAAACTGAAATCAAAAATGCGCCACCGTATGCGGCATTAGTGAAAAAACCAGGTAGAAAATAGTCTGCAGCCTGCCCACCATCTCTCAAGGCCAGAAAAGCCGCCAGGGCTATTGCAAGTGCACCAATAACGGCCTGCTGCAACGATTGCCGCCTCACTAGGCGAGCCAAAATGAATACCAAAGACAGTCCGGCCGCTCCCCCAACGGCATAGACAGCCTCAGAGGTGACCGCAAAAACACTGGAGAAAGTTGTGGCGGGGAGTACGGCCTCGGCAATGCCAAGCGGCCCGCCAATACCCGCCAGTAGCGACTTTGAGTTTAGATCGTAACCATTCTCAGACTTCTCGAGCCCAAGCCGGCGTGCAACATCGTCAGGATTACTCATTTTCACCGGTAGGTAGCTTAAGTGGCAGTAAGTCTCCTGGAGGCATCGCAATATCTCCACGATTCACGGCAGTTGAGCGGAAAATCGACACCAATCGTTCGTAGTTTGGGCCAAGCAACTCTGGTCCCGACATCACGCCTCGCAAAAACCATCGCGGCCCATCAACGCCGACGAAGACGCTCTTGCGCATGACCTTGGTCTCTCCTGCTACAACGGGAACCGAAGCATGGAGTTCAGGACCCATTAGGCCATTAAGCTCCTCGGCTTGGCCTCCCTGAGTGCCTATTCCATCAGCCAGCGCTTTTAGTGTGGTGGCCCAAAGCCCCTCGTTTTTAGTTGCCGCAAAGGCTTGGAGCTGAATCCTGTGAGAATCAACCTCAAGGGTCAGCGCTATAACTCGCTTTGTCTTTTCATCCACATCCGCACGGATCTTCATGTCCGGATGGGGGGAAATCCTGATGGCGCCAAAATCCAGATACGGAGTCAGGAGGCCGACTTCCGAAACATCGAATGGGCCCTTGGTTGCCCTATCAGAAGGGGCAATCTTCTCACTCATTAGCTCCTCCCTGACGAGCCAAAACCGCCCTCACCTCGAGCTGACTCCGGAAGCTGCTCAACCTCTAGAAACTCGGCACGCTCGACCCGCTGAAAAAGAATCTGCGCGATTCGGTCGCCGCGGACAACCTCGAAGGCCTCGTTAGAGGTATTTAGGAGAGTGACCATAATTTCCCCGCGATAGCCTGCGTCGACTGTTCCAGGAGTGTTGAGAACTGTTATGCCGTGCTTTGCTGCTAATCCGGAACGCGGATGAACTAGTCCAACAACCCCATCTGGCATGGCTATCTTGACTCCAGTTTTCACTAGCTGCCTACCGCCAGCGGGAATCGTGTGATTTTCAGTGGCCTTGAGATCAGCTCCGGCGTCACCTGGTTTTGCGTAGACAGGCTCAAACCCTGGCTCAGCAACTATCAGCACTTCTAAGTTCACCCGACGAGCGTAATCTATTGGAGTGCAGTTAGCGATTTACAAAGAGCGTCTTTACCCATCGGTCTCCTTTTCGATAGCTCTCGCCCTTTCGGGTCCAATGGTCCTGTTGGCATCACTGCCTTTTGGATCAGGACTCGCAATTGCACTTGGTTTGCTTGTCCCACTAGGACTTATTGCGATCGTGCAACTCCTGGCTCCGTCAATAACAGTGGCCGATGGGCGGCTCATAGCAGAACGGATTTCAATTCCCGTTAGTGCCTTGGGCAAAGCCTCAATGCTGACTAAGGAGGAGTTTTCCAAGGCACTGGGCCCAAAGGCCGATCCGCGTGCCCAGCTGATGATCCGAGGCTATGTTTCTGGTGGGGTGAAAATCGATGTCGCCGACCCCGAGGATCCGACTCCCTACTTACTGATCAGCTCCAGAAATCCAGAGCAGCTAGCTATTGCACTCGATGCAAATAGGACCTAGCCGGCTCTTCTTACCCAATTGTGCTCTTGGCTTCACGAGGAAGCAGTTGATACAGGTGAACTCATTTTCCTGCTGAGGGAGAACTACGACCTCAAGCTCTTCGTTTACGACGTCAGGAATGGTGAAGCTGTCTGCGTTATCGGCATCGTCGTCGGAGAGTGACGGCTTTGACGGAATGCGTTCCTTGATGGCCTCGATTGACTCAGTGTCATCGTCGGTCTTCCGCTGCGCATCGTAGTCGGTTGCCATTAAGCCTCCTGTGCTTCTTGCGCGTGAACTATGCCCTAGCGAGGGCAATTTTGCAAATTTGGCTCGCGTGTTTCAAAAACTGTTAAGAACTCGCCCTTATCAAATAAGCCCTTTGCCCAATCCTGGTGCCAAACTTTCAAGCAAAGGAGTCTCTAATGGAACTCAGATTTGTAAACCGAGAGAGTGACTTTCTAGTCTTCGAGACAAGCGAGGGCGAGAAGCTCAGAGCATTGGTTGACGACCAACTGCGGGACGCAGTTCGTAACTCACAACAAATAACTAATTCGGGCATTTCGCCTAGGGAAATCCAGAACCGGATCCGGGCAGGCGAAAACATTGAGCAAGTCGCAGAGGCTCTTGGCGTCCCCACCTCGACCATCGAGCCCTTCGCAGCGCCAATCCTTGATGAACTCAAGTATGTGCTTGAGGCTGCGCTTGCCACTGAGGTCAACGACGGCAACAAGATGGTGCCATTCCAGGAGCTGATAACCAAAGAAGACCCTGAGGCTAGCTTTTTGCTTCATCGTCAGGATGAGAAGTGGGTGGTCTCAGTATCGGGAGACAAGAAGATGCTCTGGCACTACGACAATAAGGCCCGTCACCTTGAGCCCATGGACCCAAACGCATCCTCAGTTGCAAAGGTCCACGCCAGCCGAGACATAGTCACTTCAACAATCGAGGTGGTTGAGGAGCCTGAAGATGCCCTAGAGGCGAGCGTTCACGATCTTGTCGAGGAGCTTCGCTCAAGAAGACAAAAAGAGCCAATCAAGCCAGCAACCGCAAAAGGACGTGCATCGCTACCCAGCTGGGACGAGATAGTTCTCGGCACATCCAACTCAGAACCCGAAGCGCAGTAGCGGTATTCGCATCTCGGCCGGCGATATCGAGCCGTGATGAGCAACCATGTCGAACGCTCTCTGCTTAGAAAACCCTGAATGATAAAGAGTGAAGTTAGATCGGGCCTGCAGGATTACATCGGGCATTCGGGCTTCCGCTTCCTTACCCACATCGCCAAACCATCCGGCTGAAACCAGATCGCTAGCTAGGTAACCCTTGAGGGCATGTCCAAGCGGCTCAAGTCCCTCCAGAAGTTCATTTGCTGCGGCCGCATCGCGCAGATAGACGTAGCTACTTCGCGTGTCACCGCCAAAAAACTCGAGGCCAAAGTCCAGGTGGTCGTCGAGCACAAGCTGACGATCCTTCTGGGTCTCAACCATTCCGTGATCGGAAGTCACAACAAGACCGGCTTTCGACCCCAGCAAATTGCTAAGTCGCTGCAGCCCGGACCCAACTTCTTCCAAGAGAGCAGCCCAGCCCGGGGATGTCCAACCGTACTTATGGCCATACTTGTCCAGCTCAGGGAAATAGAGATAACTAATCGACTTACCCTTGGCGTTTGCCACCGAAATGGCGGCCTCTATGCGCTCGTTGATGGAATCTGCTGAGACAAAATTCGACCCCCGCATGGTGGCAACGCTGTAGGGGGTTGATCGGTATTCCTCCGCAGCAATCACGTTCACCGCAACGCCCTCAGCAACTCCCAATTCGGCAACAGTTTGGTGAGGCTGCCAGATAAGCGGATCCGTACGTTCGTTCCAACCTACTAAGAGATTTATGCGTTCGTTGTGCTGCTTGTCCCAGACTTGGTGGCCAATCAGGCCGTGCTCCCCCGGCATCAGGCCGGTACCAAAACTGCCAATGTTGGCACTTGTGGTTGCGGGGTATGCACAGTAGGTAATTGACTTCGGGCCGAGCGCACTGGCGAGAAAAGGGGCATGACCGGCCCTTTGCTGAAGCTGCTCGGCACCAAGCCCGTCGATCACGGCAACGATGATGTTGTCTCTAATGGCGAACCCAAACTTGTTGGGCCGTCCCAAGACCGCTTCAAGAGCGGCGGAGAACACGTGTGAAATTGAACCGAATCCCTTTGGTGGTGGAGGTAGAGTCGGATTCACTCGCCAAGTTTCGCACAGCAAGGACCAATGGACAAAAGCACAGAGCGCATCGTAGATATCGATGTCGCAAGCGAAATGCGCGAAAGCTTCCTGGAGTACTCCTACTCGGTCATCTATTCACGTGCCTTGCCAGATGCACGCGACGGGCTGAAGCCTGTGCAGAGGCGGATCATCTATCAAATGGGAGAGATGGGTCTGCGTCCGGATCGCGGACACGTGAAGTGCGCAAGAGTCACAGGCGAAGTGATGGGCAAGCTCCACCCACACGGTGATGGAGCCATTTATGACGCACTCGTAAGGATGTCACAGGCATTCACACTGAGACTTCCCCTAATTGACGGCCACGGCAACTTTGGCTCCCTAGACGATGGTCCAGCTGCCGCACGATATACAGAGGCTCGGCTTACCCCCGCCGCTGCAGCCTTGAACGAATCCCTCGATGAAGATGTCGTGGACTTTGTTCCAAACTACGATGCACAGCTAACTGAACCTGAAGTACTTCCGGCCGCGTTTCCAAACCTCCTAGTCAATGGAGCAAGCGGTATCGCCGTCGGAATGGCAACCAACATGCCCCCACATAACCTCAATGAGGTAGTTGCGGCGCTACAAAAACTTATTCAAAAGCCGGAAACCTCTGTCACAGAACTACTCAAATTGGTTCCCGGTCCCGACTTGCCGACCGGCGGTGTAATTCTTTCCAATGAGGCGCTCCTAGAGGCATATGAAACCGGCAAGGGAACCTTTCGAACCAGGGCAAGGATTTCTGTTGAGCAGGTAGGTCCTAGAAGGACTGGGCTCGTCGTAACAGAACTTCCCTACCTAGTTGGTCCGGAGAGAGTCATAGAGAAGATCAGAGACGCCGTCAACGCAAAGAAGCTCGAAGGTATCCACAACGTAGTTGACCTCACGGACCGTGAGAACGGCCTCAAGCTCGTAATTGAGCTAAAGACGGGAATTAATCCAGATTCAGTCATCGAGGCGCTCTATCGTCTAACCCCTCTCGAGGATTCCTTCGGAATAAATAACGTTGCTCTTGTATCAGGAAGACCTCAGCAACTGAGCTTCAAAGACCTACTTGAGGTTTACCTCAATCATCGCCTAGCTGTAACTAAGCGGCGCAGTCAAAACAGGCTGGACAAGCGAAACGCTCGACTGCACCTAATCGAAGGTTTGCAGCTAGCTGTCTTGAACATTGACGAGGTTATCGAAGTCATTCGCACCTCCGACACCGCAGAGGATGCGAGATCTCGACTACGCACAATCTTTGACCTGAGCGAATTGCAAGCTGAATACATCCTTGAGCTCAGGCTTCGAAGGCTCACAAAGTTCAGCCTCCTGGAACTGGAGCAAGAGTCCGACCAACTGAGAAAAGAGATAGAGCAACTGCAAGCGCTGCTTGCTGACGAGGCGCTACTGAGGGGAACCGTTTCCAGGGAGCTTGGTGAGGTAGCCAAACTTCATGGCACTCCGAGAAGGAGCCAAATAATTGATGCCAGTGGCGTTGAGATAAGTCGCAAGCCCGTTCAGGTAACAGAGATTGAAGATAGCGAAACCTTTGTTACTCTCAGCCCGCTGGGAGCGATCTCTCGCTCAGATGTTCCAGGGCTCGGCACCGCACTGCGCACCTCCCTGAGAAAAGACATAGGTTTCGTACTCGAGGACGGCAGGGCAATTCAGGTTCACGTGTCCGATCTGCCCACCCAGGCCATTGGCTCAAGTGCAGAGAATGACGCTTCTGAGTTCTTGGGGCTGCAAAGCGCAGTGATTGGGATTGTGGAGTGGCAATCGGTAAAGACTTATGCCCTGGGCACGCGCTCAGGGGTGGTCAAGAGGATTACAGGCCCGCTCCCTGACAAGCACGAGGTTTCTCTAATTTCCCTTAGAGAGGGAGACGCGCTCGTGGGCATTTCAGAGACTGCGGCAGGTGCCGACCTTGTATTTGTCACCGACGCCGGCAACGCACTTGTCTTCAGCGCAGAGGCTGTAAGGCCTCAGGGTCTTGCCGCCGCGGGAATGGCGGGTATGAATACCGCAAATAGCCGAGCAATCTACTTCAGTTCCGGCAATAAGGAGAGCCTGCTTCTAACCGCTGCCAATAACTCTCAAGCGCTTGGAGCCACCGATCCAGGTAGCTGCAAACTGACTCCGCTATCCGCATTTCCTAGCAAGGGACGAGGGTCCATGGGCGTGCGATGCCAGCGACTCCTCAAAGGAGAGGATCAGCTTTACTTTGCGGGGCTTGTCTCAGCCGAGCCAGTTGTGATTGATCCCACGGGGCAGACACTTGAGACTCCAGAGATTGAACCAAGGCGGGACGCCAGCGGATCAACGGCACCGGGCTACATCCAAGGCGCCTGCTAGGCGTCGATCCGCTCCCGGTCAAATTCATCGGCTGAGCCAACAATGAAGTCGCGCCTAGGTGCTACCTCATTCCCCATCAGCAGCTCAAATATCTGGTCGGAGGCAGCCGCATCCTTGGCTGTAATACGCCTGAGCAGACGGTGTGATGGGTTCATGGTGGTTTCCGCTAGTTGGTCTGCATCCATCTCCCCCAGCCCCTTATAGCGCTGAATAGGCTGCTGATAGCTCTTGTTTCGCTTTTCAAGGTCACGAAGTAGCTCGTTTAGCTCGGCCTGGGAGTAGGTGTAGATAGTTTCCTTAGTTTTTCCAGTTCCAACAATTACCCGGTGCAGTGGCGGAACTGCAGCGTAGACCCTTCCCGCCTCAACCAACGGGCGCATGTAGCGGAAGAAGAGGGTTAGCAGCAGGGTGCGAATGTGGGCCCCGTCAACATCTGCATCACTCATGAGAATGATTTTCTCGTAGCGGACCGCCTCCAACTCGAAGGTTCTGCCGGATCCTGCGCCTAGAACCTGAATGATTGCTGCACACTCCGCGTTTGAGAGCATGTCCGCCATGGAGGCCTTCTGCACATTAAGTATCTTGCCGCGGATTGGCAGAAGTGCCTGAAAGGCGCTGTCTCTGGCTAGTTTGGCCGTCCCTAGTGCACTGTCACCCTCAACGATGAAAAGCTCGGAACCATCAGTGGCAGTAGCCCGACAGTCAACAAGTTTGGAAGGCAACGAACTGGATTCCAGAGCATTCTTGCGCCTTTGAGTGTCCTTGAGAGTGCGTGCACTGATTCTCGTCTTGGCCTCGCCAACCACTCTCTCCAGAAGTTTCTCTGATTCAGCCTTGCTGCCTCTGATTTTCCCCGCAAGAAAGTCGTCAAAGAACTTTCCAATGGCATTGCTCACGATTGACTTGATGGCTGGCGTTCCTAAGGTCTCCTTGGTCTGACCTTCAAACTGAGGCTCCGGAAAACTAACTGTCACAACCGCACTGAGGCCGGTCAAAATGTCATCCTTCTCAATCTTGAGTCCAGTGGCCTTATATTTGCGCGCGGCAGCTTCGATAGCTGAGCGGAAGCTTTTCGTTAGACCCTGCTCAAAGCCGCTGAGATGACTACCGCCCTTTGGAGTGGCGATGATATTTACGAAAGTCCTTATTTGGGTGTCAAACCCGATTCCCCAGCGCAGAGCAATGTCTACCTTGCACTCTCTGACGACCTCCTTGGACTCCATAGTTCCCGATTTTTCGTTTAGGACCGGGACGGTCTCGGAAAACGTTGCGGTCTCTGTTATGTGCTTCAGCGGGATGAGCTCGCCATCAGGGGCGATGTGTTCAACATATTCAGCTATACCGCCATCGAATTGAAAGCTAAAGCCTTCAGCGTTCGGGTCCTTAGCGCTGAGGGTCAGACCAGGAACCAAAAATGCGGTTTGCCTCAGTCTGCCTTCCAACTCCGAGATGGAGAAGGTAGCGCCGGGCTCAAAAATCTGCTTATCTGGCCAGTACCTAACC
The DNA here is from genome assembly GCA_040262185.1 of Aquiluna sp. GTDB lineage: Bacteria > Actinomycetota > Actinomycetes > Actinomycetales > Microbacteriaceae > Aquiluna. The sequence continues at coordinate 8,378 of JBDQMQ010000025.1, forward strand.
CGTGTTCCGGTTACTCCCTTCGCGACCTTCCCAACCTCAATGAGCTCACTCTTTTTGGTGAAGGCTCTGAACGACGCATCAGGTCCATCTCCTGAGAAGACGCCTGGTTCACCCCTGCGAAAGGACATCCTGTAGGTCTTGCCCCCGCGATCAACCTCCACATCCAGCCTTGAGCTTAAAGCGTTTACCACCGAGGCTCCTACACCGTGGAGGCCGCCGGAAGCAGCGTATGATCCGCCGCCAAATTTTCCTCCGGCATGAAGCTTTGTGAAAACTACCTCGACACCGCTTAGTCCCGTCTTGGGTTCTACGTCAACCGGTATCCCTCGGCCATGGTCCGCTACGGATACTGAGCCGTCGTCATAAAGTTCGACCTCAATTGACTTACCGTGACCACCAAGGGCCTCGTCAACTGAGTTATCGATGATCTCCCAGAGGCAATGCATTAGACCTCTGGCGTCGGTGGAGCCGATGTACATCCCCGGTCGCTTGCGAACGGCTTCAAGCCCCTCTAGGACTGAAAGGTGATGGGCTGAGTAGGTTTCCACGTCGAAAGAATAAGG
>JBDQMQ010000026.1:0-8657 GCA_040262185.1 Aquiluna sp.
GTTGGTGTCAACTATCCAAAGTGCACTTGGAGTCTTGGTCACGTTGCGAATACCGCCTAGCGACTTCTCAAGCTTGTCCTTCTCACGCTTGAGCATGAGCAGTTCCTTCTTGGTAAGACCCGACTTGGCTGGATCCTCGAAGTCAAGTGCCTCGAGCTCCTTCATGCGAGAGATTCGCTTTGCGACGGTTGAAAAGTTAGTTAGTAGCCCGCCCAACCAGCGCTGGTTGATGTAGGGCTGACCCACGCGCAGCGCCTCAGTAGCAATAGCCTCCTGGGCCTGCTTCTTGGTTCCGACAAACATGATTGAGCCGCCGTTTGCGACAAGGTCGCGAACGAAGTTGTAGGCCTGGTCGATGTAGTCGACTGACTGCTGAAGGTCGATGATGTAGATGCCCGAACGATCGGTCAAAATGTGACGCTTCATCTTCGGGTTCCACCTGCGGGTCTGGTGACCGAAGTGGACGCCAGCATCAAGCAGCTGGCGCATTGTTACGCTTGCCATAAGGCACTCCTTTGGACGCAAATGCGCCCCTCAGTTTCTCGAAATGAGCGGTTGCCCATCTCCCTGGCATTCCAATTCCCTAGAACCCCAAAGGGACCGAGCTAGCGAATTTTGGCTGGAACACGCGAATTCACACCGAATCGATGTGTGGGTGTAAGCATACCCGTGATTTAGGGGCTTTTCCACTTATTTCTATCTGTGAAAGCGCTTCTTAGAGCATTTGGATTCCATTGACGCATGTACAAATTCGCACTTGCAATAAAAGTCATCTTTGGTCTTTTCAACTCCGCACTGCCGGCACCTGAAATCTGGGCTGAGCCGGTCCCCTACTTTCTGGACAAACAAATCGGCAACTACATCGCTCCCCTCTCTGAGAGGGGTCCTGGTCACAGGGGTCTCGATGTTCTGGTGGGAAGCGAGAGTATTCGGGCTCCAGAAGCTGGGTTCGTAGCTTTCAACGGCCTAGTAATAGACAGGCGGGTAGTAACAATTCGCTCCGGTGACTATCGCATCAGCTTTGAGCCGGTGTGCAGCGATTTAGCTGTTGGGCAGGCAATTGATCAGGGAGAACTAGTGGGCCACCTATGCGAGGGTGAGGCTGGCTACCAAGAGCACTGCGAGGGGTGCGTGCACCTGTCAGTCAGGGTCGACAGGGGCTATCTGAACCCGATGCTCTTTTATGGAAGCCTTATGCCGAGCAAAATCGTCAGTTAGGCCCTTGGGTGGGCTTGCTCAAAAGACTTTCTCAGCCTGTCTACCGAGACGTGCGTGTAGATCTGGGTTGTGGCCAAGGAGGCGTGGCCGAGGATCTCCTGAACTGCCCTGAGGTCTGCCCCATGATCCAGGAGATGAGTTGCAGCAGAGTGTCTTAAGGTGTGAGGTCCCGCCCTACCGGTGGAGGTCGCAGACAGCTGCTCGGCAACTAGTGAGTAGAGCTGCCTAACTCCCACCCTCTTGCCACGAGAGGTCAAAAGTAGTGCCTGGGGTGAAGAATCGATGCGGTACTGATCTCGGCCTATCTTGACCCATGAATTTATCGCTCGTGCCGCAGGGTTTCCAAAGGGCAGCATTCGCTGCTTGTTTCCCTTTCCGGTGACCCGCACAAGGGATCTCGAATAGTCAATGTCCTCAAGGTCAATGGCTGCAAGCTCGCTTACCCTCATCCCGGTGGCATAGAGAAGTTCAAATGCACACAGGTCCCTTAGACCAGAGGGGTTATCTTCAGTGGCTAGGAACTGCAGTCGACTGAAAACCTCGTCCAAGCTCTTCTCGGTTGCAACCTTTGGAAGTCCCCTATCAAGCTTTGGTGCCCTGAGCCTTAGACCAGGATCGGATTCAAGCTTCCCTCTCTCGAAGAGGTACTGCGTGAAGGCCTTTGCGGTCGAGGTCTTTCTGGCAAGCGTGGTTTTCGTGGCGCCAGCTTCGCTCATTTGCCACATCCAGTCGCGAAGAGCATCTAGGTCTAGCTCGCGTTTTTTATCGTGTAGGAAGCTAAGTAAGTCTCTCAGGTCGGAGAGATAGGCCTTTTGAGTGTTGCTGCTAGTTCCGCGGGACGCAAGATGGCCTGCAAAGCCAGTCAGTTCGCCACCTAGGTCCATGAATCAAGACTAAGTGAGAGTTCTTCAGCTTCGGTCAATAGAAAGGCACTAGGCGGGCTTTAGCTCCTCTAGAACACTTGCTAGGCTCAGCCCGGATTCGGCTGCTATCTCATCGGGAAATCTAGCTCCAGCCCGCATCGCATCCTGAATTCGCTTCTGGTTCATGCTTAGCTCAACGGGAAAGCTGGTCAGTGGATAGGGGCGAGCCAGTCCTTCAGCGATCATGGCGTTTGCTCCCCTGGCAGGCGCAAAGGCCCACGGACCGGGTACTGCAAAGACCTCTCTGCCGATAACCCGAGCATGATTTGCTGTGTTGCGGGTTCCAGAGCGATAGCCGGCCTCGACAATGTAGGTGGCGCTACTGGCAGCGGCAATCATCCGGTTGCGCTGCAAGAAGCGAAAACGCGAAGGCGTCGTCCCCGGTGAGACCTCGCTAATTAGAGCCCCTCCGGCTTGAACCATTGTGTGGAAGAGCTCCCAGTTCGCCTGGGGGTATGCCTTATCAACACCGCCTGCCATGAAGGCTGCGGTCTGAAGACCTAAGTCAATCGCGGATTTATGAGCCTCGGCGTCTATGCCAACAGCTCCTCCTGAGATCACTGGACTTGATAGCTCAGCTACGAGTTTCTTGGCACTTGCAAGCCCGGTGCCGGAAGGGTTCCTGGTTCCAACAATCGATACCGTCTCCTCTGACAAGATGCTGGCATCGCCTGCAATCCAGAGCAGATAAGGCCGATGGGGGCCAAGGTCACGAAGTTTTTCAAATAGCTCGGAGTCGGAATCTTCAAAGTAGATCCTCGCGTTCCAGCGGATGCCGCGTTCGATGCGCTCAATGACATTAATCTTCGAAAGCCGAAGCTCGATTCGCTCCAAAAGCTCTGGGACGTGTGAAGTGTATTCTTCCCCCACGCACTCTGGCCAGAGCCTGCTAGCCCTTTGGGTCCTAAAGTCCTCTATGGCCTTTGGTCCGCGGCTATCGAATATCTCTCTTGCAAGTCCATCTCCAGGTTCGTGGAGCATGGACCACAAAACCGTAAGTTCTTGGTCTTTTGTTAGCTGCATGGGTTCCTCCTGAGAGGCATGGTGCAGCAACCTTGTTGGCTCTAGGAGCTTGTTGGCTGAGGCTGTGGAGAACTAGGGCTGATCGCCGACTGCTAATTCTTCGGGTATCTCGAGCTCCTGGCTGCCAATTTCTTCGACGTTGACGTCCTTGAAGGTCATAACCTTGACCTGCTTTACAAACCGGTCTGTGCGGTAGATGTCCCAGACCCAGACATCCTGCATGTTCAGCTCGAAATAGAAGTCGGTAGCGGTGTCAATGCGCTTTAGTTCGACATCGTTGCAAAGATAAAAGCGTCGCTCTGTCTCAACTACGTAGCGAAACATTTTGACTACATCGCGATACTCGCGATAAAGGCTCAGCTCCGCATCGCGGTCGTAATCTTCGAAGTCGTTCTCGTCCATTTCTCTAAAGTCTACGCCCAGTTGGTGACAGGAGATTTCCCCGTTACACACAGGTGCTATTCTGCGGTCGAGCCGAAGGCCAATGGTGCTTTAGGCTAGTAAAAACAAAGAGAGGGATTGCGTTTTGACTTCTGCTGAAACCCAAAAGGTAGTAATCAGAGTTGGCGAAAAAGAAGCAGAGCTTCCGGTTGTAAAAGCGACTGACGGTGCCAGCGGTATTGATATCAAGGGCCTGATGGCCGAAACCGGCATGAGCACCTACGACCAAGGCTTTGTGAACACCTCCTCAACAACCTCCGCAATCACCTATATCGACGGCGAAGCAGGCATTCTGCGCTACCGCGGCTACCCAATCGAGCAGCTAGCAGAGAAAAAGACTTTCCTGGATGTGTCCCATCTGCTTGTCTATGGCGAGCTACCGAACGAGAAGGAGTTTGCGAAGTTCGATGACACAATTCGCAAGCACACGCTGCTTCACGAGAACCTAAAGGACTTTTTCAGGGCATTTCCTCCAAGCGCCCACCCGATGGCGATTATCTCCGCTGCGGTGTCGGCGCTAAGCACCTTCTATCCAGACTCTCTCGATCCAAAGGATCCGGAGCAGGTCGAGATCTCAACCATCAGGCTGCTTGCAAAAATGCCGGTAATCGCGGCCTACGCTCACAAGACTTCGGTTGGTCAGGCGCTGATGTATCCGGACAACTCTCTGTCGATGGTCGAAAACTTCCTCATGATGACCTTTGGGACAAGGGCTGAGCAGTACACCCAAAACCCAGTCGTCACAAAGGCGCTCGACACACTTCTGCTTTTGCACGCAGACCACGAGCAGAACTGCAGCACCTCAACTGTCAGGTTGGTTGGCTCCTCAAACGCAAATCTTTTTGCATCTGTTTCTGCCGGAGTGAATGCACTATTTGGACCACTCCACGGTGGAGCGAACGAGGCCGTTCTTGAGATGCTCGAGTTCATTCAAGACTCGGGCGAGTCGGTCGAGAAGTATGTCGAGAGAGTCAAGAACAAAGAGGACGGCATAAGGCTCATGGGCTTTGGCCACCGCGTCTATAAGTCATTTGACCCAAGGGCCAAGATTGTCAAGGCAACCGCTGACCAGGTTCTAGACGAGCTAGGGATTGACGATCCACTGCTAGACATCGCAAAGCAGCTTGAGGCCGCAGCACTGAAGGATGACTACTTCGCAGAGCGCAAGCTCTACCCGAACGTCGACTTCTACACCGGAGTCATCTACAAGGCAATGGGCTTCACCCCAAAGATGTTCACCCCGATGTTTGCTATCGGAAGGCTCCCGGGATGGATTGCTCACTGGCGTGAAATGATGGCCGATGACAGCACCCGAATCGGTCGCCCTCAGCAGGTTTACATCGGAGCTACTGAGCGGTCAGTCTAAAAATCAAGACCTTGGTATCGCCATAGACCTTCTCGCTCGTTAGCTCAATTCCCTCTGGGGGTTTTGGACTCTCCGCCTTACTCGAGAGCTCCAAGACAAATAACCCCTTTGGTCGCAAGACGGCGCTTACTCGCTCTAGAAGCTTCCCTGCAACATCTAGGTCATACGGAGGGTCTGCAAAAACTAGGTCAAATTCTTTGCTGGTCGAAGAGAGGTAGGCGACTGCGTCCGAAAGCTTAATCTCCATTGGTGGTCTTACTCCTGCAGCCGAGAGCGCCGTTCCCACGCTCGCAGAGTTCTTTAGGCAGACATTGAGCGCAGCTCTGGCCGACTCGATTGCAACTAGGCTCTTTGCTCCCCTTGATAGTGCCTCGAGGCCCAGTGCTCCGGTTCCCGCAAATAGGTCCAGCACGTCAGCATTTTCAATAGCTCCTGCAGCCTCCAAGGAGGCGAAGAGGCTTTCCTTGACTCGATCGGAGGTGGGTCTGGTGCCGGTGGGTGCTGCTGCAAGCCTGATTGAGCCCGCTAAACCACTGATAATCCTGCTCACAAGGTGAGCCTAGCCAAATACTTAGGGCCAAGGCTCCAAGATGGTGTTGTGCTGGATAAGGGCAGAAAACTTAGCGAGCTCCTTGGAGAAAGGACCGCCAAGTCGTTTGCGCGTCATCTGGGTTTGAGCTTCGAGGGAGAGCTTCTAGAGCACTACCCCAGACGCTATGCCAAACGCGGTCAGCTCACAGACATCTCCTCCCTTCCGGTTGGCGAGGTTGCGACAGTCGTAGGTGAGATCGTAAAAGTCTCCTCCCGCTTCACGAAGGGCCGAGCTGGCAGCATTCTCGAGGTCGCTATCACTGACGGAAGCTCGTTGATGACGCTTGCGTTTTTCAATCAGGCCTGGCGCAAGGACCAGCTCAAGGAGGGCATGCGGGGTTTTTTCTCGGGCAAGGTGGGGATGTTCTCCGGGAAGCTGCAGCTCACCCACCCAGATTACGAACTCTTTGAGGAGACCGACGAAGAGCAGGCAAAGGCATGGGCCGAGCTGCCGATCCCCATTTACCCAGCAAGTGGAACAATCCCGAGCTGGAAGATTCAAAAGGCGGTGGCAGTTGCATTGGAATCTTCAAAGATCGAGGAGCTTTTGGATCCAGCCCTACTGGCCAACGACAAGCTGATTTCGCTCGCCGAAGCAATAACCAAGATCCACCTGCCCCAGCGGGATAACGATTTTCTAGCGGCACGAAAAAGCCTCAAATATCACGAGGCACTTTTGCTGCAACTGTCGCTCCTGCAATCCAGGGCTGCAAAACAAACAGATGCCGCGTTGATACTTGGTGAATCCCAACTTGCGCTGCAGTTTGACAAGCAACTCGACTTCGAATACACCGAGGGTCAGCAGCAGGTGATTTCTGAGATTGCAGGTGATCTCTCCTCTGGTCACCCGATGCACAGGCTGCTCCAGGGTGAGGTTGGATCAGGAAAGACAGTCGTTGCGCTCAGGACAGTGCTTCATGCGGCTTCAGAGGGGCACCAGTCCGCCCTTTTGGCCCCGACAGAGGTTCTTGCCGAGCAACACTTCAACTCCACAATCAAGACCCTCGGCACAGCTCTCACCAGGCAACTGGGAGTGAAGCTACTCAAGGGCTCGCTTTCTGCTCCGGACCGCAAGCGCGCGATGCTGGACATCGCGAGTGGGAAGTGCCTTTTAGCAATTGGGACCCATGCCCTGATTGCCGAGAAGGTCAGTTTTGCCGACCTAGGCCTTGTCATCATCGACGAGCAGCACAGGTTTGGGGTTGGGCAAAGAGAGCTCCTTAGGGCAAAGGCTAAGCAGCCACCACACGTTTTGACCATGACCGCAACGCCAATCCCCAGGACTGTGGCCATCACGACATTTGGAGATCTAGATATCTCAGCCCTCACTGAGCTGCCTGCAGGGAGGCAGGAGATTGAGACCTTTGTGGTTCCGGTAGGCCAGCCATCCCTAGTGTCGAGAGTTTGGGCAAGAGTTTCCGAAGAACTTACGTCTGGCAGGCAGGCGTTTGTTGTTTGCCCTCGAATTGTCGGGAGCGAATATGACGGCAGCATCGAAGGAGAGTCCGAGACTCCTCCGGCTGCGGCAGAAGAGGTATTTGAAAGCTTGAAGAGAAACCCAAGCCTGGCAGGTCGAAGCATCGGGCTGCTGCATGGGCAACTCCCCAGCGAGGAGAAGACTTCGGTCATGGAGGCATTCTCCGCAGGTGAGCTGGACGTTTTGGTCTCGACAACCGTTATTGAGGTTGGCGTAAACGTTCCAAATGCCACGGCCATGGTGATCCTTGATGCCGATCGGTTCGGAATTTCGCAGCTGCACCAACTAAGGGGCAGGGTCGGCCGAGGCTCACACAAAGGCATCTGCCTGCTGGTTTCCTCCGCCGAGGCTGGGACGCTTGCAAGCCAGCGGCTCGAGGCCCTGGCTGGGACATTGGATGGCTTCAACCTGAGCGAGCTAGACCTAGAGCTCCGAGGTGAGGGAGATGTCCTAGGCGATAACCAGTCAGGTCGCAGAAGCCAGCTGAAGCTCCTAAAAGTGACCAAGGACGCAGAGCTAATCAAACAGGCCCGAGATATTGCTCAGTCGCTAATCTCAAAGGGTCTTGAGGAGAGGCTTGCTGCCAAGCTTGCCCAGCTGCAGGCAGAGGCTCTTGAGCGCAGCTAGAAAAGGCCTAGGTCTTTGCTGAGGATTTTTTCTAGCCAACTGGTTCTGTGATGCATCGTGGGGCCAAGCCGCTGGATGGCCTCGATGTGTGAATTAGAGCTGTAGCCCTTATTGGAGTCCCAGCCATAATCTGGAAAGTCCTTGGAGAGCTCCGCCATTAGGGCATCACGCTTCACCTTTGCCACGACAGATGCCGCCGCGACACTGCCGCAGTCCCTGTCGGCCTTGGTCTGAACAACAACTTTTACGCCAATTTCGCCAAGCCAGTTGTGAGAGCCATCAAGCAAGACCACGACGTTTTGGGGGGTTAGGTTCTCGATGGCTTGGAGAGCAGCGGTTCTTAGCGCGAAGGAGATGCCCTTTTCTTCGATCGTTCTTACGGGACAGAGTCCTACTCCGCATTCACCCCAAGCCATAACCACTTCGGCAACCTCTGTGCGTTTTTTCTCGGCAATCAGTTTGGAGTCGCGGATTGATGGCGGCAATGAGTCGAGCAGGTCTGGTGTGAAAAGAAATGCTCCCACCCCGACCGGACCCGCAAGTGCTCCTCTTCCTACCTCGTCTATGCCTATAACGGCATCAAAGCTTTTGAGGAGCTCCTTCTCTAGATCAAGGCTTGGGAACGTCACCGAAGGTCTCTGGATAGTTTGTTAGGAACTCCCAGTTCTCAACTGGCCAGCTCACCACAAAGGCCCTGCCGACCACTACGTCGATGGGAACAAAACCTTTCGTGGGGAGATCTTGGTGATACCTAGAATCTGTGGAGTTTGGCCTGTTGTCTCCCATCACCCAGTAGTTACCCTCGGGAACCGTGACATCAAATTCGACTTCAGATGGAGCAGCGTCTCCCCGGACATAAGGCTCATCGATTGCAACACCATTGATGGTCAACTTTCCATCCGCATCACAGCAGACAACCCTGTCACCAGGGAGCCCGATTACGCGTTTCACAAGATGTTCAGCAGAGTCAGGGGCTGTTATGCCAAAGGTT
>JBDQMQ010000027.1:0-8639 GCA_040262185.1 Aquiluna sp.
TATTTAGACCCTTGGCCCTGAGAGACTCCACCAGAGAGAAGTCCGCCGCCTGACCGCCAACCAAAATGGCATCAAATTTTCTCAAAGTTGAAAACAGGAACGCGTCGCTGTCGACCTCGGCGGCGATGCGCTGGAGCTGAGCGGGAACAAGCGAGGTGTAGCGCCGCTCCCCCTCCATCAAAGATGCACCCCTGACAAAGGCCTCGGTTGTGAATGGAACCTGGGTATTCATAATCACCGGCTGGGTGTCTGAGAGCACCGAGCGGATAAGCACATTTGCACCAGCAATAAACTGCGGAGTCAGCGCCAAGAGCCATTGCCCCGCTCCACCCAACCTCTCGATGGCAGCCAGCCCCGAGTGCCGAAGAGCTTCGACCGAAAGCTCGATTTGCTTCGGGGTGCCAGTAGACCCCGAGCTCTCAACAATTAGACCAACATCATCCGCGACTTCATCCGGGACGGAGGTTATGGGTGGGATGCCATTTATCTCTGGCGCAGAGATGTAGCCCGCACAACTTCCCTCTAGGACCTCAAGCATGAGATTGAGTGCGCCAAAGGTGTCATTGGCCGGACAGACCCGGAGCTTTTTCATTTAGAAGTGCCAGGGAGTATCTGACCAGTTTGGCTTGCGCTTTTCTAGGAAGGCATCTCTGCCCTCTTTGGCCTCTGCGGTGCCGTACGCGAGCCTGGTTGCCTCGCCTGCAAACAGCTGCTGCCCAACCATGCCATCGTCAGCTGCGTTGAATGCATACTTCAGCATTCTGATTGCCGTAGGACTCTTCTCAAGGATCTGCTCGGCATACGCAAGACCCGCGCTCTCGAGGTGATCGTGATCGACTACCTGGTTCACCGCTCCTATTTCAAGAGCTCTCTCTGCGTCATACTCCTGGCCCAAAAAGAAGATCTCACGGGCAAACTTTTGGCCTACCTGTCTCGCCAGCAGCATCGATCCGTACCCTGCATCAAAAGAGCCAACATCTGCGTCGGTCTGCTTGAACCTAGCGTGCTGCCTAGAGGCAATTGAGAGATCACAGACAACATTTAGTGAGTGGCCGCCGCCCGCTGTCCAGCCCGAGACCAGAGCGATCACTACCTTTGGCATGAAGCGAATAAGCCTTTGAACCTCGAGAATATGTAGCCGGCCCGCTCCGCCGGGAGAGTACTCGTAACCGCTATCACCTCTGACCCTTTGGTCGCCACCAGAGCAAAATGCCCAGACCCCGTCCTTGGGTGAGGGGCCGTTGCCGGTGAGCAGCACAACCCCAACATCAGAGAGCATGCGCGCATGATCTAAAGCTCTATAGAGCTCATCTACCGTCTGCGGTCTGAAGGCGTTTCTCACCTCGGGCCTTGAAAAGCCGACCCTCACTACTCCCAGAGAGTTGTGCCGGTGGTAACTGATGTCCTCCAGGTCTTCAAAACCAGCAACATCAACCCACTGGGTGGGGTCAAACGGGGCTCCTGGAGAAAATTTCATATGCCTAGACTAATCAAATGGCAGCCGACGAGATAACCGATGTAGCGGTCGTAGCTCTCCCCCTCAGGACAAAATTCCGCGGAATAGTGCTGCGCGAGGCTCTTATTTTCCGGGGCAGCCAGCGTTGGAGCGAGTTCAGCCCATTTGTCGAATATGAAGACGAAGAGGCCGCGCAGTGGCTTGCTGGGGCCGTGAGTTGGGCCAATGACCCGCTTCCTGGCTCTTTTAGGCAGTCAATACCCGTGAATGCCACCCTGCCAGCGGTTGGGCCAAACGAGGTGGCCGATGTGCTCTCACCCTTTGGCCGCTTTAGCTCGGTAAAGATAAAGGTCGCCGAGAAGGGGCAGGATCTAAAAGACGACATTGCCCGAGCAAGAAGAGTAAGAGATCTTTATCCCGACAGCAAGATTCGACTGGATGCCAATGCCGGCTACACCACCGAGCAAACCATGCAGGTTGCAAGGGAGCTCAAAAGCCTTGAACTTGAATACATTGAGCAGCCGGTCAAGACAATTGCCGAGCTCAAGGAGCTTCGGACCTGGCTTGCAGAAGAGCAGTTGCCTCTCAAGGTCGCAGTTGATGAATCCATTAGAAAGTCGACCGATCCGCTCTTGGTTGCCAGAGAGCAGGCTGCAGACATTGCGGTGATTAAGGTGCAGCCCTTGGGTGGTATTCGCAGAGCCTTAGCGATTGCTAGCGAGAGCGGTCTCGAGATTGTTGTCAGCTCTGCCCTTGAAACCTCTATCGGTATTGCCCACGGCCTGCATCTTGCAGCTGCCATGCCCACTCTCAGCTACGACTGTGGTCTGGCGACAGCAAGATTGCTTGGAGGCGACGTTGTCGACTCTCCCCTGGTCCCAGTAAATGGAGAGATTGAATTGCGCGAGGTCGCCCCAAGCGAAGAGCTTTTAGAGAAATATGCTGCAAGCCCTGAGCGCACCACTTGGTGGTTAGAACGCCTCGAGCGTTGCAGGCAGCTTCTAGAGACCTGAGTAGACGTGCAGGCCTTTGAAGAAAAGGTTCACGATGGTGAAATTGAAGATCACCGCGCCAAAGCCGATTAGTCCGAGAATTGCAGCACGTTTTCCAGTCCAGCCCCTGGTTGCCATGGCGTGCAGGTAACCGGCATAGATAACCCAAATGATGAAGGTCCAGACCTCTTTGGTGTCCCAGCCCCAATAGCGGTGCCAGGCTCGCTCGGCCCATATCGCCCCTGCTATGAGGGTAAAGCTCCACGCCACAAACCCCACCATGTTGAACCGATAGGCGATGCGCTCTAGCTGCCTAAGGTCAGGGAAGCGGTCCATCAGAGCCCGTCCCACCCCTGCGGACTTGATCAGGTAGAAGATGTGAAAACCGGCTGCGATGGCAAAGAATCCAGTAGCCATGATCGCAACCACCACGTGGATCACAAGCCAGTAGCTCTGCAGTGCCGGCATCAAGGTCTTCACCTCGACATAGAACAGGCTCACAGCAGCGAAGAGCGTTACCAGCGAAAACCCTGTGACAAAGGTTGCGACGTAGCGAACGTCTTTGACCCTGAGGGAGATCAGGTAGATGGTCAAAATCATCAGCGCACCCGAGATTGCAAACTCATACATGTTTGCCCACGGCACGCGCTGAGCCGCAACCCCTCGCAGGAATACGCCAATACCCAAAACCAGCGTTCCTGCACCTAACACCCAGAAGCCATAGCGCTCAAAGCGCGACTCTGTTGGGTCGTCCTTTAGCCTCGCAAGCTGAAAGGCAAACATCATAAGCGCGACCGCCAACAGGCCCATGGCTGCGGAAACAAAGAGCAGGGAGATTTGCGACAGTGGCTCATTTAGGACAATGTTCAACTAGTCACCCTCAATCTCTTTGCGCAAATCAACAATCAATTCTTCGAGGCCGTCATCGTCGCCCCTGGCTAGTGCCGCATACTCAATTTTGCCAGCCAACTGCCTCACCCAGACCCGCCTTCTGCGAACACTCAGCGAAAACACAATTGCGATAAGTGCAATAAAGGCAAACATCATGATCCAGAGCCCGCCTGGGTTATAAGCAACATCCAAGGATGCAAAGCGCTTTAGCCCATCAAAAGAGACAAATCCCGCACCACCTGGCAGCTCGGCAGTCTCCCCGACCCGAAGCTCAATAGCTGGACTTGGTCCATCCCGCCCAGCAATCAACTCAAGGTCTGTGATATCCAATGCATAAACGTTTCTCGGTATTCCAGAATCCAACCCAAGATCACCCAAATAGACATTCATGGTCAAAAGCGGATCAATCGGGTCCGGGTAGATAGAGGCATAGGCTCCCGACTCGAGCTCCTGAGCGGTTGGATAGAAAAAGGCAATGATTCCAATCTGCTCGGGACCGGCATCAGGGGCTTTGATCACACCAAGCGATGTCATATTGGAATCCTGCGGCAGAAAGACCACTGGCCCAGAAAAGGCGATGTTGCCCAGACCGTCATACAGGGTTATTACCGGAGCAAAGCCATTGCCGGTCAAGAACACGTTTGCCCCAGGTGCCTCGAGGGGAAAGTTCACACGAATGTCTGAGTTAGAGCTTTTTAGCCCATCATCGAGGGTGACGTTTGCAATAAAGTCAACGGGCTGACCCAGATTTGCAGGGTTTCTCAGGTCATAGACAACCTCAAAGTCTTCCAGGGTCATCGAGAAAGGCTGCAACTCATTTTCGAAAAACAGCGGACCGGGAGAAAAGGCGTCGTAACTGGCGAGGTTGTTTACGAACGTATCGCCCTCAACCAAAACTCGCTGACCTGAAAAACTGAAACCTCCGCCGACCCCAACTGCAATCAACAGCAGCACCAGGGAGTAGTGAAAGACCAAGTTTCCGGTTTCTTTGAGGTAGCCCTTCTCCGCAGAGACTGAGTCGTCCAACCTACGAACCCTAAAACCACGAGACTTAAGCACCTGTTCGGCCCGGTCAAGCTGATCACCCTTGGTCGCAGCACTTACGTATGCGGGCATCCGCTCAAGCTTTTGTGGAGTCTCAACGGGCTTAGCGCGAAGTGCGTTTAGGTGGACCTGCGTCCTGGGCAAGACGCAGCCAACCAGCGAGACAAAAAGCAGGATGTAGATTGCCGAGAACCAGATTGATGTGTAGACATCGAATAGCTGCAGCGAATCCAGCAGCGCTGCAAACTCAGGCTGCTGGTCAAAATAAAGCCTTACGCCATTGGGGTCGGCACTTCGCTGCGGATATAGCGAGCCAGGAATTGCCGCCAATGCAAGTAGTAGTAATAAAAACAAGGCTGTGCGCATTGAGGTGAGCTGACGCCAGAACCAGCGCCCCCAGAAAATTGGGCTAAAGCGGGAGGATGATGCCACTGTTCACCACCTGAAGCCAATTAGTAAATTGCAGCCAGAGGCCGGTTGCCATGAGCGTGCCCAGGACAATCAGCAGCACCCCGCCAAATATGTTTACCTTGCGAATGTTGCGCTTGATTAGCTCAACGCTCCTTGCGGCCCAGCCAATCCCGGCGGCCAGAAGCAAGAACGGCACACCGATGCCCAGTGAGTAGACCGTGGCAAGTATTCCTCCCCGCAACGGATCCCCGCTGTCACTTGCGAGAACCAATACCGCGGAGAGAGTGGGGCCAATGCAAGGAGTCCACCCCAGCGCAAACACAACCCCAAGAAGCGGAGCCCCAAGTAACCCCGTCCTCGGTGTCACAGGCAACTTGATAGTCCTCTGGAAGATGCCCAACTGTCCGATCATCGCCAGGCCAAAAAGAATCACCAGCACCCCAAGCACCGCCTGGACCCAAAGGTTTCTGGTGAAAAAGACGAAGGCCGCGGAACCGGCTAGCACCCCGAGCAAGACGAAGACGATGGTAAAACCCAGCACAAACAGTGCCGTTCCGAGAACCGCCCTTGACCTTACATTTGCGGACACGTAGCCGAGATAGCCGGGGACCAGCGGCAACACACACGGGCTAGCAAAGGTAACAATTCCGGCTAGCAGGGCTATTGGGATCGCCAGCAGCATCGAGCCCGATAGGGCAATCTCCGAGGGGCTCATTCGACCACCGTCTCGATCAGCTCGCGCAAGATTGACTTGTCGATGCGCCCAAGGATTCTCGCCGAGACTCTGCCCTCCCTGTCAATTACAAGAGTTGTCGGCACCGCCTGCGGGCTTACTACTCCCGAGAAAGCGAGGGAAACCGCTCCGCTCTGGGCATCCATGATGGAGGGGTAGGTGATGCCAAAGTTTCTATCGAAGGCGAGCGCCGTCTCTGCGGTGTCACGAACATTCACGCCGACAAACTGCACTCCCTGATCGGCGAATTCCTCACTCAGTGCAGCCATGTCTGGAGCCTCTGCTCGACACGGAGCACACGCCGCATACCACCAGTTCATCACCACCACAAAGCCCTCCAGGGCCTCAGAGCTCAAAAAAGCTCCGCTCTCTGTGGCACCCTCCCAGTCATCAAAGGTTGGTCGTTGGTCGACCGCAAACTCGGTTACTGTGCCATCGCCTGCGATGTAGTTCTTGTTATCGCCGGATCGGAACTGCTCTGCCAGAGGATCCTGAGCACAACCAGTAAGAATCAAGGTCGCAAGGACAATTGAAAGAAATCTCCGCACCTAAATCAGCCCCGCCAGCTTCATGCCGGGCTCACGATAATCAACTGGCACCAACTTGCCGTCCTCAACCTCAAAAGAGGTAATCGAAGAGAGTGAGCAGCGCCTGTTTCTTGGGTTATGCGGAAGTCTCAGCCCCATGGCGCTGCGATAGGTCATCCATATCGCTAGCTGGTGAGAGACGAAGACAACGTCTCCCGAGTCAGTGCTCTCCCAGCCAGCGAGCGCCGCCTCGGTCATGCGATTCGCAATCTGGCTAAATGGCTCTCCCCAGCTGGGGCGTGAGGGGTTGTAAAGATTTAGGGCTAGGGAGGGTCTTGCTATTAGCGCCCTTGGCCCCATTGGATAGCCGCGAAGCAAGTTCCACGGCTCAATAATGCGCTCGTCGATCACCGGCTCAAGTCCGAACTGCTCTGCAACTGGAGCCGCGGACTGCCTGGTTCTCTCAAGCGGGGAAACTACTAACTTTGATACCTCTCGCCCCATGCCCGCCAGCTCCTTTGCGGCGGCCTCAGCCATCTTGTGGCCGCGATCACTGAGCGGGAAGCCATCCAGACGCTCATAGAGCAGGCCATTGGGATTAAACACCTCACCGTGTCTTACGAAGTGAAGGCGAGAGGCTGGCATAGAACAAGTTTACCTTCGCTAAACTTGGCTGAATTCCGCCAGCTAGCCCCAAAGGACCTAAGAACTATGCTCAATCGCTCAAAGATCGGCGAACTCGCAGGCCAGCAAGATGGTCCTGTCACCATCGGCGGCTGGGTTGAAACCCTCAGGGACCAAAAGCGAATCCAGTTCATCATCATTCGCGATGAGTCCGGCAGCGTTCAGGTCACCTACCCTCGCCCCAGCGAGGAGGATGCTCTCGCGGACCAGGTCTCAGCCCTCACCCACGGCAGCTTTGTAATCGTCAGGGGTCAGCTCAAGCACGATGAGCGTGTAAAGCTCGGCGGTATTGAAATCTTGCTCGAAGGCCTTGAGGTCGTCTCAGCATCACTACCAGACAGCCCAATCGCCGAAGACACCTCTATCGACAAAAGGCTCGACTGGCGCTTTATTGACTTCAGGCGTCCAGAGCTGAACCTGATGATGCAGGTTCAGACCACCATTGAGCAGGCCTGGAGAGAGCACTGGCTAGCCAACGACTTCGTAGAGATTCACTCCCCGAAGCTCATGGCATCACCTTCTGAGTCCCACGCAGAACTGTTCAAGCTCGAGTACTTTGAGGGTCACGCATATCTTGCCCAGTCACCACAGTTCTATAAGCAGATGGCCATGAGCGCAGGGCTCAACAGAGTCTTCGAAATTGGTCCGGTCTTCCGTGCAGACCCCTCCTTCACCTCCCGGCATGCAACAGAGTTTGTCTCCATTGACATGGAGATGAGCTGGATTGACTCCCACGAGGACGTAATGAGCTTCCAGGAGGAGCTGATGGTCAAGGCCATCACCGCCGTCAAGGAGAAGCACGGTGAGAGAATCAAGGAACTCTACGAGATAGACATCGAAATCCCGAGCACTCCCTTTCCTCGCATTCCACTAGCCGAGGCGCACGAGATCATCGAGAAGCGCGGCTATAAAGTCCCGAGGACCGATGGCGATCTTGACCCAGAGGGCGAGCGCCAGATTTCCCAATATGCCAAAGAGGAGCTTGGCCACGAGTTTGTATTCCTAACGGACTACCCAAAGCACATCAGGCCCTTCTATCACATGCGCCACGAAGACAATGATGCGCTAACCAAGAGCTACGACCTGATTTGGAAGGGAACCGAAATCACCACCGGTGCCCAGCGTGAGCACAGGATTGAGGTTCTTGAGGCTCAGGCCAAGGACAAGGGTCTTGACCCCGAGGGGCTTGATTTCTACATGGACTTCTTCCGCTATGGCGTCCCTCCCCACGGTGGTTTTGGTATGGGGCTAACCAGAGTCGTGATGCTAATGCTGGAGCTTCCCAACATCCGAGAGGCAAGCTTCCTCTTCCGAGGACCAAACAGGCTTCAGCCCTAGAGCCAGCCCTTTGGAATTCGAACTGCCCAGCTGCCGCAATTCTTGAAAGCTCTTCTCGTCACCCGCTTAGTCATAACAGATATCCCCTGTCTATACGAAAGTAAAGACATTAGAGCTGTGGAGAATTAGTCGTTTTGCCCCAGCCAGGTATCAAATCCCCCAACATCCACAACCCAGGTCGTCAAGAATGCGAACACTATCGCCCATAGCACCATCGCACTCGAGATTAACAGGGTGGCCCTTGCCGGCCTAACCCCTGCTGCAACCGAGGCAGCCGCAGCAAACTGAGTGCCGATGATGAGCGGGCCGAGTAAGGCCATGCCGTATATGCCGTATTTGTCAAAAGCCTTCTGAGCTTTCGCCCAACGATCAGACTTAGGTTGCTTTCCTTTTTCCTCTCGCCGCTTCATGACCCAAGCCCTGATCTTGGCTCCGCCATAGGCAAACACGGCAATGGTGATCAGGTTTCCGGCTACCGCTGCTATTACGGTGAGGGTGGGATTGAGGCCAAAGATGATTCCCGCGGGGACCACCCCAATCGCTTCGAACCAGGGGATTGCGCC
>JBDQMQ010000028.1:0-8583 GCA_040262185.1 Aquiluna sp.
CCTTATAGAGTTTAAAAAGTTAAACCGGGTTTTGAACTGGTTTAAAACGAGGGAAGCAAAGGGCAGCTACTGCCTTTCACATAGGTGAATTGTCGCGTGGATTGCATGACATAACAAGGACATTTGCTAATTGATTATGTGATTTGTGCCCCCGGCGGGAATCGAACCTGCGCTCCCGCCTCCGGAGGGCGGTGCTCTATCCCCTGAGCTATGGGGGCGGTAGCGAAAGCCTATCAGCGTGGCCATCCGAGGACACCACAGCACAAAGCGGCTGTTGTAGCCTAAGCCTCAGGTTTTTAACACTCTGGAGCTAAGTGAAAACAAATCAATTGCCCGGTCCCGCCAATTGGTGGCGAGACGCAGTCGTCTACCAGATCTACCCGCGAAGCTTTGCCGATGGCAATGGCGACGGGATTGGCGATCTAAAGGGCATTCTCTCTCGCGTTGACTACCTGGCCAGTCTCGGTATAGATGCTGTTTGGCTCTCTCCGTTTTTCCCGTCGCAGCTAGCAGATGGTGGCTATGACGTCGATGACTACCAGGCCATAGACGAGCGGATTGGAACGCTTGAGGAATTTGATGAGCTGGTTTCCAAACTTCACGAAAATCAGATTCGCGTTTTCGTCGACATAGTGCCTAACCACTCCTCAAACAGACACGTCTGGTTCAAGGAGGCATTGGAGGCAGGTCCGGGGTCAGCAGCCAGAGATCGCTACATATTCAGGGACGGAAAGGGACCGGATGGTTCCCAGCCACCCTCGAAGCTAGCCAGCCACTTTGGACCTGAGGGCTGGACTCGCGTCCCCGATGGTCAGTGGTACATGCACCTATTCGCAAAAGAGCAACCAGACTTCAACTGGGACAACGAGGAAGTCCACCAGTACTTTTTAGACACCCTTCGATTCTGGTCAGATCGCGGCGTGGATGGGTTTCGAATTGATGTTGCCCACGCACTCAAAAAGAATCTTGAGCCGCTCCCTGACCGCGACTCCTATGCGCTATCAGCCATGAAGGATGACGGCACAGACCCGATCTTTGACCGCGATGAGGTTCATGAGGTCTACGCAGCTTGGCGTGAGGTGTTCAACGAGTACGATCCGCCCCGAGTTGCCGTTGCAGAGGCCTGGGTCCATCCAAATCGGCGTCCCCCATACGCCTCAGCAAATGGCTTAGGTCAGGCGTTTAACTTTGACCTCTTGGCCTCTAAATGGGATGCCGATAGCTTCCGAAAGATAATCACGGACAACTTAGAAATGAGCGCCGAGACCGGCTCTTCCAGCACATGGGTGATGTCAAATCACGATGTGATTCGGCATGCGACCAGGCTTGCAATACCTGGCTATGGGGAATCTGCCGATGGTTTCAGCGACGAACACCGCTGGTATGTAGAAAATCGTTTGAACCCCAATTTGGATTTTGAACTGGGGCTTGCAAGGGCGAAGGCGGCGACCCTGCTGATTCTCGCCCTGCCGGGTTCCAGCTACATCTACCAGGGAGAGGAACTGGGCCTTCACGAGTTTCTAGACATACCCGGTGAGAGCATGCAAGATCCCCAGTGGTTTAGAGGTGAGGGCAAGTTGAAATCTCGCGATGGCTGCAGAGTTCCGCTTCCCTGGACAAGTGCCGGAAGCTCCTATGGATTTGGCAGCGGCGGAGCTCATCTACCCCAGCCGCATTGGTTTGCGCAGGTGAATGTCGAGTCTCAGGAGGCTGGAGATTCAACTCTAAATCTTTACCGAAAGGCGATTGTGCTGCGCAAGGCAAGTTTTTCGAGTGACCTTGTCAATTGGCTAGATCTCGGGCCAAACTCAACTGCCTTCGAGCGGGATGGAATTGTCTGCGTCACGAATTTTGGGGAGAACGGCCTAGAACTTCCTGGTGGCGAAGTTCTGCTGTCCTCCGATGCGATTTCAGACGGCAAGCTTCCAGGCAATGCAACAGCATGGGTTTCCACCCTTTAGTCTCCTCGCGGGCAAGGGTATGATTTAGGCCTACCCCCAAGTGCCAGAGTCGGCATTTTTCGCCCCCAAACCAGGAAATCCTTTGACGCCAGAACAGCTCAACGAGGCAATAGTCAGTGCCCTCAGGGCGTTGGCTAATTCAGGGGCGTTACCAAAGGAGCACATCCCGAGCGAAGTGGTTGTCGAACGACCTAAAAATCGCGATCACGGAGACTGGGCGACCAATGTTGCGATGCAGCTTGCAGGAAAGTTGGGTGCTAACCCCAGGGAGCTTGCCGAGAAGCTAGCTAACGAGCTGCGCGAAACAGACGGAGTTGAGTCCGTATCGATTGCAGGACCTGGATTTATAAACTTCTTTGTCTCTGATGCTGCGGCCGGGGCACTGGCAAAGGTGATAGTTGAGCAGGGTGAGAGCTACGGCCTTTCAAGCGAGCTTGCAGGACAAAAGCTCAATTTGGAGTTTGTCTCGGCAAACCCCACGGGACCCATCCACTTAGGTGGCACTCGTTGGGCTGCAGTAGGCGATTCTTTAGCTCGAATCCTGCAATCTCAGGGAGCTTCGGTCACCCGGGAGTACTACTTCAACGATCACGGTGCACAGATTGATCGCTTTGCAAGGTCCTTGGTTGCGGCCGCCCTTGGCCAAGAGGCACCAGAGGATGGCTATGCGGGGGACTACATCACCGAGATTAGTCAGCAGATTCTTACCAATCAGCCCGAGGTGCTTGAGCTCACGGGTGAAGAACAGCAGGAGGCTTTCAGGGTCGCTGGCGTTGAGATGATGTTTGAGCAGATTCGAAAGTCTCTCGAGGACTTCGGTGTTCACTTCGACGTTTTTTTCCATGAGAACTCGCTCTACGAGTCAGGTGCAGTTGAGAAATCAATTGCAAGGCTTCGCGAGTTGGGCCACATCTTTGAAGAAGAAGGTGCTATCTGGCTTCGTTCCAGCACCTTTGGAGACGACAGAGACCGGGTGGTTATCAAGTCAGATGGCGATGCTGCATACATTGCCGGCGACATCGCCTACTACCTAGATAAGCGAGACCGCGGGTTCGATACTGCGATCTACATGCTCGGCGCTGATCACCACGGTTATGTGCCGCGGATGATGGCGCTATGCGCCGCATTTGGCGACGAACCGGGTAAGCACATGGAAATTCTCATAGGGCAGCTGGTATCACTGGTTCGCGACGGTCAGCAGGTGCGAATGTCTAAGCGCGCAGGAAACGTCGTGACGATGGAGGACCTCGTCGAGGCGGTTGGGGTAGATGCAGCTCGCTACGCACTCTCGCGCTCGTCAATCAATTCCACTTTGGACATCGATGTTGAGCTTCTGGCACGCCGGACGAACGACAACCCGGTGTTTTATGTGCAGTACGCGCATGCGCGCACCAAGCAGGTTGACCGCAATGCTCCGACGTTAGACGTTGACCGCAGTGAGTTCGACCCGGCTCTGCTGAGCGAGCCGAGTGAGTCCGATTTGCTTGCAAAGCTTGCGGAGTTTCCGAGGGTGGTGACTCAGGCCGCGGAGTTTAGAGAGCCGCATCGGGTCGCAAGGTATTTAGAAGAGGTTGCAGGAAGCTATCACCGCTTCTATGACAGCTGCAGGATTTTGCCGCTTCCTGCTCGTGATGTGGAAACGGTGCACCGCACCAGGCTCTGGCTAAACGACGCGGCGGGCGTGGTGCTCGCAAACGGCCTTGGTTTGCTCGGCGTTAGCGCCCCGGAGAGGATGTAGTGGTTATGAAGAATCCTCTTGTTCCAAGTTGGCTAAAGGAAAGCAAAGACCTAGAGGCTCTCGATGCCGGCATTTGGCCTCAAACGGCTCAGAGAAACGACCGAGGTGAGCTCGAGGTCGGCGGCGTGAGCGCGCCAGAGCTGGTCAGGCAGTACGGGTCGCCGCTCTATGTCGTCGATCAAGCTGATTTCGAGTCGCGGCTCGCAGAGGTCCGGGATGCATTCGAGAGCGCTGCAGCAGCTGCCGGCACATCGGTCAAGCTCTACTACGCATCCAAGGCCCTTCTCACCACTGACATTGCGAGGTGGGTGGTTTCCGCAGGCTATGCAATAGATGTCTCTACCGGTGGCGAGCTTGCTGTAGCCCTTGCCGGCGGAACCGAGGGCGAAAGGCTTGGGCTTCACGGCAACAACAAGTCACTTGTTGAGATCGGCAGAGCGGTGAGTGCGGATGTGTCCGCAATAGTCATCGACTCAGAGATAGAGATTGAGAGAATTGCCTCAATCGCAGGCGCACAGGACAAGATTCAACCAGTTAGGCTGCGAGTGAATTCAGGCGTACATGCGAGCACGCATGAGTACCTTGCCACAGCGAGAGAAGATCAGAAATTCGGCATCGCACTCGATGACGTTCCTCAGATGGTTGAAAAGATCCGCAGCCACTCGCACCTGCGCTTTCTAGGTCTGCACTCACACATCGGGTCGCAGATTTTTGCAGTAGAGGGTTTCGTCGCAGCCGCAGAGAAGCTGCTTGAGGTTCACGCCGAGCTGCTTGCGGGCGGCGAAGTGCCAGAGCTAAATCTTGGAGGGGGTTTCGGCATTCGCTACACAGCCGCGGATGAGCCAATGCCAATAGCCGAGTTTGCACGCCAGATTGTGAGCGCGGTGAGCAAGAAGTGCGTCTCTCTCTCAATTGCGGTTCCCAAGTTAGCGTTCGAACCCGGACGAATCATCGCAGGACCTGCCGGAGTGACCCTCTACTCGGTTGGAACAACGAAGGATGTTGTAATTGCCGAGTCTGGTGAAGGGGCACGCCGTCGCTACGTGAGCGTGGACGGAGGCATGAGCGACAACATCCGTCCTGCCCTCTACGGCGCCGAGTATTCGGCTGCAATTGCATCGAGGGCCACAAACTCCTCGGGAGTGCTTTCAAGGGTTGTGGGTAAGCACTGCGAGTCCGGTGACATTGTTGTGCGTCACGAAATGCTGCCGGAAGATCTAGCAGTGAACGACCTCTTGGCGGTTCCAGCAACTGGTGCCTACTGCTATTCGCTATCTTCTAACTACAACTTTTTGCCAAGACCGGCTCTTGTTGCCGTGAAAGACGGCAAGGCGAGGGCTCTAGTAAGGGCAGAGTCCGAACAGGATCTACTGGAGAGAGACCTGGGCTACCAGCCCGGAGGAGGCGAGTGATGCAGGCTGCATACAGACCTATCCGGATTGGTTTGCTAGGGGCCGGATCCGTTGGCTCACAGGTAGCGAGGCTCCTGATTGAAAACCGTGAGGAGCTTGCCAAGCGCGTCGGCGCAGAGCTAGAGCTCGTAGGTATAGCGGTGCGAAACAAAAGTGCTAAGCGTGATGTCGACCTCCCAAAGGAACTAATTACCGAGGATGCGGAGTCCGTAATTCTTGGCTCTGATATCGTGATTGAGCTTGCAGGTGGTATCGAGCCGGCAAAAACCTGGATAAAAATGGCCCTGAATGCCGGTGCGGATGTCATCACCGCCAACAAGGCTTTGATAGCCGCCCACGGCACTGAGCTAACCGCTCTGGCTCAGCAGTTTGGTGCTCAGCTTTACTACGAGGCCGCGGTCGGTGGGGCAATACCAATTATTCGACCACTTCGAGCCTCCCTTGCCGGAGACAAGATCAACCGGGTAATGGGCATCGTAAATGGCACCACCAACTACATCCTCGACCAGATGGAAACAACCGGTGCCAGCTTTGAGGATGCTCTAAACGAGGCCCAGGCACTTGGTTATGCAGAAGCTGATCCAACGGCAGACGTTGAGGGCTTCGACGCTGCCAGTAAGGCTGCGATCCTCGCAGGGCTTGCATTTCACAGCGAGATGCCTGTCGAAAAGGTCTATCGCGAGGGTATTACCTCAATAACTGCACTTCAGATTGAAACGGCCAGGCAAGCTGGCTATACCGTCAAGCTCCTGGCCATTTGCGAGCGAGCCGGCGAAAGTGGCGAGGGACTCGTCGCAAGGGTTCACCCCACGCTCATCCCTCTCGATCATCCTCTTGCCGCGGTTCGAGGCGCCTACAACGCTGTGTTCGTGGAGGCGGAGAGCGCCGGAAGGCTGATGTTCTACGGAGCAGGCGCTGGGGGTAAGGAAACGGCATCTGCCGTTCTAGGAGACTTGGTGTCCGCTGCGAAGCGTCACCTTGCGGGGGGCCCAGGATTGGGAGATTCGACCCACGCCGACCTCGAAGTTTTACCGGTGCAGGCAATCTTTACACGTTTCCAGATCACGCTGGAGGTGGTGGATCAGCCAGGTGTTCTTGCCTCGGTGGCAAAGCAGTTTGCAGACAACGATGTCAGTGTCGAGACCGTCGCCCAGAGCGCGGGCACCGACTCGGATCTGGCTCTTCTAACAATCATGACTCACTCTGCATCTGAGGCCGCTCTCGAGCGGTTGGTTGCGGAGCTTGCAAAGAACTCTTCTGTGAAGAAGGTCAGCTCTGTTATCAGGGTGGAGGGCGTCTAGTGGCTCATCAGTGGCGCGGTGTTATTCGCGAATATATGGACAGGCTCCCCTTTACAGCCTCTGATCCGGTTGTAACTCTGGGAGAGGGTGGCACGCCGCTTATCGAGGCGCCAGCGCTTGCAAAGCTGTTAGACGTTGGTTCGGTTCATCTCAAGTTTGAGGGTATGAACCCCACCGGAAGCTTCAAAGACCGAGGCATGACCACTGCCGTATCCAAGGCTTTGGGCGATGGCGCGAAGGCAGTGATTGCCGCCTCGACCGGGAACACCAGTGCCGCAGCTGCTGCCTACGCAGTGAAGGCTGGCATGCAATCGGTGGTGCTGGTGCCCGCGGGGAAGATCTCCTGGGGCAAGCTGTCACAGGCGGTTGCTCACAAAGCACAAATCTTGCAGGTCAGAGGAAACTTTGACGACTGCCTAAGACTGGCTCGAGAGCTCAGCGAAAACTATCCGGTGTTCTTGGTGAACTCGGTGAACCCAAATCGTCTTCAGGGTCAAAAGACAGCGGCATTTGAGGTCGTAGACGTTCTGGGTGAGGCTCCCGACCTTCACGCCATGCCGCTTGGTAATGCTGGAAATATCTCCGCATATCACCTGGGCTACCGAGAGGAAGTTGCGGATAAGCGAATCAAGAAGCAGCCAATGCTCTATGGCATTCAGGCAGCAGGCTCCGCACCCTTTATCCAAGGCTCGCCGGTGGCTAAGCCAGAGACGATTGCGACTGCAATTCGAATCGGCAATCCGGCATCTTGGGATCTTGCCCAGGAGGCCAAGCGCGACAGCGGGGGAGCATTTGGCTCGGTGAGCGATAAAGAGATTCTCTGGATGCACCGCTTTCTATCGCAGGAGACCGGAGTGTTTGTTGAACCCTCTAGTGCGACAGGTGCAGCAGGACTTCACAAGCTGGCGCAGCTTGGAGAGCTTCCGAAGGTAAATAGCATCGTCATCACCGTCACCGGCCACGGCCTGAAAGACCCCGACTGGGCGCTTAAGGACGAAAACGGCAGGAAGATTAAGCCGAAGAAGGTGGCAGCTACAGCTTCCTCGGTGGCTGAGATTTTAGGTTTGGAGCGCAAATGAAGGTAGCGGTAAAGATTCCAGCGACCAGTGCCAACCTCGGTCCAGGCTTCGACACTTTGGGCATGGCTCTTGCCCACTATGACGAGTACTCTGCTGAGCCCACCGGCTCCAAACTCGTAATTGAAATAGTTGGCGAGGGCGAAAAGGATGCTCCGCGAGACGAGGGCAACTTGGTTTTTCGCGCAATCAAGGTTGTCTATGACTCGATGGGTACGAAGGTTCCTGCTCTAAAGCTTGTTTGCCACAACAACATCCCACACGGCAGGGGCATGGGATCTTCGGGAGCTGCAGTCGCCGGAGGCGTGATGCTTGCCGCAGGCCTTTTGGCAAATGAGATTGAATTCTCTGAGCAGCAGCTGCTTGAATTTGCCACCGAGCTTGAAGGCCATCCAGACAATGTGGCGCCCGCGCTTTTCGGAGGGCTAACCGTTGCCTGGGTGGATGAAGAAGGCCCCCACCACAAAAAGCTAACAACTCACCGCGGCCTCTCACCGCTGGTGTTGGTTCCCTCTAACCAAATGTCAACCTCGCTTGCGAGGTCGCTGCAGCCGCAGTCAGTTCCCCACACCGATGCGGTGTTCAACGTCTCACGCTCGGCGCTTTTGGTTGCCGCGCTCACCCAAAGCCCGGAGCTATTGCTTGCGGCAACAGAGGACCGGCTTCACCAGAACTACCGTGCGAGTGCCATGCCAGAGACTTCTGAGCTGATTGCCTCCCTTAGGGCAGAGGGGCACCCTGCCGTGGTTTCCGGGGCTGGCCCATCCGTGCTAGTGCTCGAGGATGACCCCCAGAAGCGGCTTTTGGCAATCGCGCACGTTGAGAAGAATTTCCCAAGCTGGCATGCCATGCCACTTGCGGTTGATGTCAAAGGTGCTAGTCTTATCTAGCAGCCAGGATCAGGCAGCTAACTAAGCCCCTCTGCATCTCCATTCAATTCTGAATCGCGGATTTGTGCCGCAAAGAAATGAGAACTAAACACAATGGATGAAATCCAAGAAGACAAGCCGGTAAAGCGCACTAGACGTGTTAGCTCAACCGCAGCTTCAGCTAAGACTGAGGTAAAGACCGAGGCAAAGCCCGAGGATTCAAAGC
>JBDQMQ010000029.1:0-8530 GCA_040262185.1 Aquiluna sp.
CCTAAGAAGGACTCTCTCGCCTTATCACTTCCTAGGAGCACAGATCCGCCGTAGCCCACAGACTTCGTGCCGACTGCGCTGGCGCAGGCCACCGCAGACTCGGCTGCAACCACCCCAGCCTCTGTGAGTATTTCCACAGCAGCCTGATTACCCAACTCTGAGAGTTCTGAGACTTTACGGCTTAGGCTCGCAACCTCAAATTCTGTTATCTCCTGCCGAGCAAAGCGCCTGGGCCACTCGGCTGCAGTCCCGATCTGCGCTTCGAGGGCAGTCAAAAGATCGGAGTTGCCAGTGAGCTCGCTGTCTCGGACGGCCCTGCGCATGGCCTTTAGTCCGATCCAGTAGGCGGAACCAAAGTCACCGAGCGATGCTCCAAGTCCGTCAATGCGCTGGGCCTTGCCGTTAGCAATCCCAAAGGCTAGAGCTCCCGTGCCGATAACGACAGTTACCCCCTCGGACTGACCAAAATGGGCGTAGTGGGCTGTGACCATATCGGAGGTAATAACGGCCTCGGCTCCAAACAACTCTCTGATTTCGGCCGCTATTGCACCTGTTGAGACCCCGAGAGAAGAAAAGCCACTCATGCCAAGGCAAACCCTGGAAGCCGTCAATTGTGGATTCTCTTTACTCAAGCTGCGAAGAGCGTCTATCAGATCTTGCTCTCGATTTTTAGACGAATTTGGGGCGTCGATGACAGCGATTGCAGGGGATTTTACGTCGCTGAAAACCCTCAGTCCAGAGGCCCCAACGTCTATCCCGAGAACGTCTGTCACTTGGACATTCCTGCGGTTAGACCTGAGATGAGCTGCTTAGAAGCCACAACGAACAGGATAACCAGAGGAATGGTCGCAATAGTGAGTCCGGCAAAGAGGGTTGCCCAGTCTGTTTGGTACTCACCGAAGAATCTCGTTAGGCCCACAGGAAGTGTGTAGACGGCCCTGTCCCTCATCAACATAAGTGGGTAGAAGAAGTCGTTCCAGATTGGCACAAACCTGAACACAATTACCGTGGCAATTGCCGGCCTCACCAATGGCAGCAATATCGAGAAGAAGGTCCGGAAGTATCCCGCACCATCGATTCTGGCGGCCTCTTCAAGATCGATAGGCAACTGCCTAAAGAAAGCCGCCAGGATGAAGGAGCTGAAGGGAATGCTTAGGGCGGAGTAAACCAGGATCAGACCCCAGAGATTGCTAATCAAGCCCAGGGCGTCAAAGAGATAGAAGATCGGAAGAATTGCGAGGAAGACTGGCAGCAACAGGCCTGATAGGAATAAACCCTCCATCAAGGCGAAGATCTTCCTCTTACTTCTTGCAAAGACATAAGCGGCAAGTAGCGAAACTGAGGTACCGATGAAGACCGAGGTAATCGTCACGAACATCGAGTTGAAAAAATAAGTTTCGAACGAGGCCGTAACCCAAGCCTTCTCATAGCTGGTGAAGTTGAAATTCTCTGGCATTGCTAGAGGCTCCCTTGCCATCTCCTTCATGGTTCTGAATGAGTTCAAAACCATGATCGACAGGGGAGACAGTGAAACAAGGGCGTATAGCCAAAGCAGCGTGTGCTTTGGAATTGCCATTACATTGAGTCGTTTTCTCATTAGCCGTAAAGCCTCTTCTCACCGCGACTCAGCGCGAGTCTGAGGGCTACTGCCACGCCAAAAATAAAGAGGAACAGAAGCATCGCCAAAGCGCTGGATGTTCCGATGGATCCAACATCGCCTGACTCAAATGCGGTCCTGTAAAACAGCAGCGCCATTACATCCGTTGCTCCCGCAGGGCTTCCCGTCGAGCCACCAACGGCATAGGGAATGGGGAAGGCCTCCATGGCACCGATGAAGGTAAGAATTGAGACGGTTCCAAGTGCGGGAAGCAGCAAGGGGAAGGTTATCGAGCGGAACTTCTTGAAACCTGTGGCACCATCAATGTCCGCAGCCTCGGTTATCTCCTCTGGAATACCCCCCAAGGCAGCGCCATATAGAAGCATGGGGAAGCCAATCCACTGCCAGGCAGTAATAAAAACAATCGCCCAGATTGCGGTGGTTGGATCGCCCAGCCACGGAAGCGCAAGCTCCTCAAGTCCAACGGCCTTAAGGATTGCGTTTACTGGGCCAAAAAGCGGAGAGAGTAGCAGCGACCAGAGATAACCGACTACCAGCGGGCTCACGAGGTAGGGCATCGCGAACATGGTCTGGAAAAGCCGCTTTAGCCGGCCAATCTTGTGAAGGGCCATGGCCAACAAAAGACCCACTGTGTTTTGGAAAACCATCGCTCCCGCAAAAAGCAGGAGGTTGTGGGAGAAGGCATTGGGTAAAGCCTCATCGAAGGGCTTTCTTGTGAAGACCGCCTCGTAGTTCTCAAGGCCAATGAAACTTCCCTGAAGGGTTCCCTTCCAGCTAAAGAAGGAGTAGCTGAGGGCGGTAGCTAAGGGATAGAGGATGAAGACCGAGAACAGCAGGAGCGCTGGTGCCACGAAGACAACACCAGTGAGGAAGGGCATCCTCGCATGGCTCGTCACTGACTTGGTCTTCATCCTCTATTTCCTTTTCAGCTACAAACTAGGAGCTTATGAGCCTGGAGTGAACCAGGTTGCAACTCCCTCTTGTAGGTACTGCGCAACGTCCGCGGCTGATTTCTCGCCGAGGAACATGCCTTGGATTCCCTCACCAATAAGTGTGGAACCGGTTGGGTCTCCGTAGCGCATGTCAACAAGGTTGATGTACTGCGAAGGACCTGATGCAAACAGTTCGCCGATCTCCTTCATGACAGGGTCTGAGTAGGTCATTCCCTTGATGGCGGAGAACTGCTTGATCTCGTCAACAAATAGCTGGCCAAATTCTGCTGAAGCTAGCCAGTTGAGTAGGTTCAGCGATGCCTCCTGGTTTGCAGTGTTGGCGTTGATAGCGAAGCTACCGTCAGCCCAACCTGCAGCAAGTGGCTTGTCTGAAACTGCTCCCGGTGGAGGTGGAACCAGGTAGACGCCAAGGTCCATGTCTGGTGCCTGAGTCTGGAAGTTACCAAGCTCGAATGAGCCACCTGGGAACTGAGCTGCGGTTCCAGAGATGAACTGCACCTGGGAGTCTGCGTAGCCGACACCAATGACGTCATCGACCATGTAGTTGGTCATCTGGTTCACTAGGTCGATTGATGCAACGTAGTCGGCGTCGGTGAAGTCAGTTGAACCTGCGAGAAGCTCGTCACGGAACTCAGGACCACCGAAGCGCGCAGCACCAACAATCTCGTGGAAGATTGGCAGCATCCAAGCGTCCTTTGCACCCAGAGCCATTGGGGTGTAGTCAGAGGCATTCAACGCATCGTTGACCGCTACGAACTCTTCCCAAGTGGTTGGCTCGGTTAGGCCAAGCTCGTCAAAGATGCCCTTGTTGTAGAACACCTGCAGTACCTGAGTTGCAAATGGGACACCGTATAGGTTGCCGTCATTCTTGCCGGTTGCAGCAGCCAACAGGCTCTGCTCAACAGCAGAGGTGTCGACTAGGCCGTCAACCTGTAGCAACTGTCCGGCCTCAATTAGCGGCTGAACGCCACCGTAGGCACGGACCATGGCTAGGTCTGGTCCATCGGAGCCCTCAAGACCTGTTGCCAGAATCTGGTTGTACTCGGTGTTTAGGAAGGCCTCAAACTCGACTGTCACGCCTGGGTTGGCTGCCTCATAGACGTCAAAGATGGTGTTGTACTTCTCGACGTCTTCGGTTCTCCATGACCAAATGGTCAGGGTTACTGGTTCTACTGGATCAGCCGTCGCACTTGATTGAGCTTGAGCGCTGGTCTCAGCGGGTTCTTGGGCAGCGGGAGCGCAACCGGTTAGCACCAGTGCTGCTACTCCTACTAATCCAAGAGCACTTAGTCTCTTTCGCAATTTGTCTCCTTATTGATTCATTGCTTTGCGGCTGGATCGGAACATCGTGGGTTAGCCAGGCCCACAAATCTATTCAGTTTTATTTGTTATTGACTCCAAAGCCCTGTGGACCACGTCTCCGGCCGCACTTAGGTATGGGCGGGCGAAGTCGGGAGTTGTTTTTGAAATGCCACAAACCAAGGCAAGTTTTAGATCTCCCGAGCACTGCTCGAAAAGCTCCACCGCCTTCTCCTGCGACAATCCAGAACCTTCCATCAAGATGCGGATGCTTCTTGAGTGAAGTTTTTCGTTGGTCGCGACCATCGAAACCATGAGGTTCGAGTATGTGCGTCCAAGACCTACCATGACTGCCGTGGAGAAACCCGACAGTAAAACTTTTTGAAAAGTTCCCGCCTTCAGACGGGTAGAGCCGGTCAAAATTTCCGGGCCGGTGTCTCCCGCGATGACTATGTCTGCATACTGCGCGAGCGTTGGCTCGGGAACGCAGGCAATGATGGCGGTCTTTGCCCCGTTGGCCCGTGCCTTTTCTAGGGCTCCTCCGACATAGGGGGTTCTGCCTGAGGCAGCCAGCCCAATGGCCAAGTCTTTGGGTCCCAGGCCAGAGGCATCGCTTGCTCCCGCAGCTACATCGTCCTCGGCGTTCTCAACGGATGTCAGCAGTGCATCCACTCCACCTGCCATGTGAGCCTGGACCACTTCAGGAGGAGTGTGGAAAGTTGGGTAGAGCTCTGCTGCATCCTGGGTGGCGATGCGACCGGAGGTGCCAGCGCCAAAGTAGTGCACCGATCCGCCGCTAGAAATGCAGTCAATGGCGACTCGAACTAGCTCGGCAGTGGTTGGGATTACCCTCTTTGCCTCGCTTACAGCAAAGCTGTCTTCGTCATTTATCAGCTCGAGGATTTCTTCAGCTTGAAGTTCATGGAGCGCGGTCGAGAGACTGTTGCGCTGTTCCGTAGGAAGGAACATGCCTAGTGTGTGCTTCGTCGCACCCGCTGTCTGAGCCATGGAAGAAACTTATTGCATAAATTTCAGTGCAAAACGAATTTTTGTAAAAATTTATCAATTTGAAATACTTTTTCAGTTATCTTTTCTGGCACTATCGTTTTATCAGAGGGGTGACATGTTTGAGCTGAACCAAAGAATCAATGCCTACCGCAAAAACATGACCAGAACACAGCTGGCATTGGCTGACCACCTTCTATCAGACCTCAACTCCTCCGCAAACATGACCATCGGCGAACTCGCCGACTCCGCAAAGGTCTCAACCGCGACGATTACCCGTTTCTGCGAGGCGTTGGGCTATTCCGGTTACTCAGACCTGCGGTCCGCCATCGTGGTTGCACTCGATCGCCGCCGAATGGACAAGGAACAATTTGCAATCGGAGGCGGTGACATCACTGAGGACGACTCGCTTGATGACACTCTCTACAAAATATCGTTCCAAGAGGCTGAGGCAATTTCAGACACCGCGCGCAACATTGATAGAGCCACAATCGACAAGACCGCCCAGGCAATCATTGGCTGCAGACGTCTAGATATCTACGGTCTTGGTTCGAGCTATCTAGCGGCTATGGACTTGCAACAGAAGCTCCATCGAATCGGCCTCACCGCCTACTGCTGGTCCGATAATCACCTTGCCCTTACCTCCGCTGCGGTTTTAGGAAAAGACGATGTAGCGATCGCAATTTCTCACTCGGGCATCACCAGCGAAGTGTTTCAGATGCTTGAGACGGCAAAGAAGTCCGGAGCCAAGACTGTCGCGATAACAAATCACCCCGCGTCGCCAATTGGCCGGATTGCGGATCTGACCCTGGTCACAAGCTCCAAGGAGTCCCGTTTCAGGTCGGGTGCTATGGCATCACGTATTGTGCAGCTTGCCGTAGTTGATTTTCTGTTTGTGAGGATTATGCAGACTCTCTACAAGACCGCCTCGGCTTCACTTGAGCGGACCTACGATGCGGTTCGAGACAACCGCCTCTCCTACAACCAAAAGGTATCGGACTAGAAACCGAAGGTTCTGACCAGCTGACCGTTGGGACCTATCAGCAGCAGGTCTGCAGTCTCGCCAGCCGAAATTGGCGCAATTTTGAGTCCATAGGCCGCTGCGGGATTCTCTACAGCGCAACGAACCGATTGCTCCAAAGAATTACCCCACAAGACATAGTTCGCAACCGCTTTGTCTAATGTCAGTGTCGAGCCGGCCAGCGACCCTGATGCTGTGGTGGCGACTCCGTCTGTGACCGTAACTTCGAGAGTGCCGAGCATGTATTTACCGTCCGACTGAGCGGCGGCGGCCATTGAGTCTGAAACCAGAATCAGCTTCTCCTGGGGCAGAATATTTGCCGCACTGGGCTTGACGTGATGACCGTCTGCTATCAGTTCGAGAAATGTGTTCGGAGCCTCAATTGCCGCGGGGATTGGTCCGGGGTCGCGATGGCCAATTGGCTGCATCGCGTTATAGGTGTGAGTGAGAACTCTGCGGCTTTGGCCAAAGAAATCCTTGGCCTGCTCGTAGTTTGCCTCGGTGTGACCAAGGCAAAGAGCAATTCCAGCCTCTGTAAGCAGGCTCAGCTGCGAATTAGTGAAGAGCTCAGCGGCGATTGTGATCGAGGCGATAGCCGACCCTCCGGTCTCGAGCTGGGCGGCTTTAACAATTTCGTTTAGTTCCGCATCAGTTGGCTTGCGCAAGGCCTCTCTGTCATGGGCGCCGCAACGAGCCTCGGCAATGTATGGGCCCTCCAGATGCAGTCCCAGAAAACCGGGGTCCTCCCCCATCAAGACCTTGGCCTCAGCAATTAGTTCGAGAATCCTGTTCTGTGGCAATGAAACCAAGCTAAGAATCGAGCGAGCGATCCCATACTTTCTCTGGCTTTCGCGAATCGCCCTCATCGAGGCGATGCCATCTTCGACGGCGTGGCCCTCAAGCCCGTGCGTGTGAGTCTCAATAAAGGGTCTTGAGAGCAGGTGGCCGGAACCGTCTAGCGACTCGTCGAATTCGAGATCGCGCCAAGATTCGCCGTGGCCGATCTCGTGAATCTCCCGGTCGAACAGAACCCAATTGTCATCTCCGGACCTGCCGGCAAATGACACTGAGTGAATGAGAATCACTTATGGCTCCTTAGAACAAGGCCAACAATACAGCGAGCCAAAAACGGGGGTGCCGAGGCACGATTGTCAGTGTTACTCTCATCGAGTGAAAAAATCAGGGTGGATTGGCATCACAGCTGCAGCACTTGTGCTGGTTATTTCAGGTGGTGCACTTGCAGTTGGCAATTACGTCTACACCTCAGCAACGGTTGTTCCGTGTGCGATAAATGATGATGATCTGGCCAACAAGCCCGAAGAGTTTTATGTCCCAGGCAGCGGCAATGGCCCCTTCCCCGGTCCCGGTTGGGAGAAGTGGGTTGGGCATGACATCTCTGAGTGGTGGATGGTTGGTGTCCCTTACGAGCCCGTAATGATTCCTGTCGCCGAAGGTGTTGAGCTATCTGCTTGGTGGATCACACCAATTGAAGGCAATGGCAAGACCGTGATCGTGACCCACGGCATTGGCACGTCCAGGCGTGACTACAACACACTGCTGCCTGCCGGCATGCTCGTCAAAAGCGGTTTCAACGTCTTGCTCGTTGATTCACGCGACACCGGAGAGTCCACATGCGTGGATGGCCGCCACTCTGCCGGCCAAGAGGAGTCTTCCGACTTTGCCGCTGTTGCTCAGTGGTTAGTCAGTCAGCAGGATATAGTCCCAGCTTCACTTGGCATGCTGGGCGTTTCTGGCGGTGCTGTCGCTACAAGCATGCTTCCAGCCAAGACCGACCTAATCTCTGCCTTTGCGATGGAGGGGACGATCTTTGACTTCAATGCGGCTGCAACTCAAGAGGTTGAATACCAAGGCTTCCCGGGTTTCCTCTGGCAGCTCGTGCTTATTTCGGCCCAGCTTTTTCACGGCGTGAACCTCACTGAGACCTCTGCCATGGAGGGTATCGAAGCCGCCGGCTACAGGCCGTTGCTTATTCTCCACGGAGACAGTGACCAAAGGTTGGTTTATCAATCCTCGGTTGACTTCTATGAGTACGGACAGTCAGTGGGTGCGGACATAACTCTCGAAACCTTCGTTGGTGCTGATCACACAGAAGGCATGCTCACAGAGCCTGAGCGCTATGCCGCGCTACTCAGTGACTTTTTCGAATCAGCGCTCGACTAATTGTTCGGTCGACTACTTGCCAGAGCCGAAAACTCTTCCGAGGGCATTGGCTGCAGCAGAGAACTCGCTTGGGATGAACCAAACCTTGTTGGCATCTCCCTGGCTCATCTCCTTGAGCTGCTCAATGTATTTATAGGCAAGGGCCTGGTCGGTAACTGATGCCTCGGCAAGGGCATCGAAGACCTTTTGAATGGCCTTGGCCTCACCATCAGCGACTAGGGCCTCTGCCTTTGCATCGGCCTCTGCCTTGAGGATGATGGCCTTGGCTTGTCCCTCTGCTCTAAGAATCTCTGCCTGCTTATTTCCCTCGGCTGTGAGGATGTCGGACTGCTTTGCTCCCTCGGCTATCAAGATGGCGGCTCGCTTGTCTCGCTCAGCCTTCATCTGCTTTTCCATGGACTCGCGCACTGACTCTGGAGGCACAATGTCGCGGATCTCAACTCGGTTTACGCG
>JBDQMQ010000030.1:0-8445 GCA_040262185.1 Aquiluna sp.
AAAGGCTAGAAAATAAACCCCTGACCACTTCACGGAGCTGGCAAGCCCCATTACTACTCCGAGGAGTATCAGCCAAGGCTGAATCGTGAGGGGCGCTCTGCCCTTGGTTGCGACTCTGTCTCGCCACCACCTATCGGCAATCACCAAGATGGCTAGCCCAAGCACGACCATGAAGGTGAGGATGCCGTCCAAAATTGCGGTTCTCGACATCACGATTGACTGACCTTCAAGCGCGATAAAGAGTCCTGCAAGCAGTGCAAAGACTCTCGAGCCAATTAGGCGCCATGCGATAAAAATCACAAGGGGAATTACCAAGGTCCCAAGGAGCGCCGTGGAGAAACGCCAACCAAATGGACTATCAGCCCCGAATAGCTCAAGCCCAAGGAAAATAATCCACTTTCCAAACGGGGGATGGACTACGTAGGAGCCAACCTGTTCGAAGACGTCGGTGTTGCCGGCTTCAAAGTCGGGGTTGGCGTCTTCGGGCCAGGTCCGCTCAGAGCCAAACAGACCGAGAGTGTAGGCATCTTTTACGTAGTAGGTCTCATCAAAAACCAGCGTCGCAGGGTTGGCGTTATTGCCAAAGCGCAGCAGTGCTCCCAGTGCGGTGATGGCAAAGCCAGCAAGCAGTGTGAAGCTGCGGGAGGAGTGCACCCGAAGAGCCAACCGGTTTAGCGCTGAAATCACGCTTAGATGCTAGTTTGCTAAGCGTGCTAGTTCTCGCCGCAACCCCCATCGGAAACCTTTCCGACGCCTCTCCTAGGCTCCTAGCGGCGCTCGCCGACAGCGATGTAATTGCGTGTGAAGACACCCGAAATCTCTCTCACCTGGCCAAGGCGCTGGGAATCGCACTCACCGCCAGGCTTATCAGCCTCCACGACCATAACGAGCGCGATGCTGCAGCGAAGATTGTTGAGCTTGCAAGAGATGCTGATGTTCTTCTGGTTAGCGACGCAGGCATGCCGACAATCTCTGACCCCGGTTATAACCTCGTCAAGGCTTGCGCCGAAGCCGAGATCGAGGTGAGTGTGATTCCAGGTCCTTCGGCCGTGATCTCTGCGCTTGCAATCTCTGGGCTAGCAACAGATCGCTTTACCTTCGAGGGTTTCTTGCCTAGGAAGAGCGGAGAGCGAAAAAAGCTTTTTCAGTCTCTTTCTAGGGAAGAGCGGACCATGATTTTCTTTGAGGCTCCCCACCGCATCTTGGAGGCTCTCAAGGATGCCGCCTCAGTTCTTGGCGAAGACCGGCAGGCAGCAGTAGTTCGAGAGCTCACTAAAAAGTTTGAGCACGCCGAGCGAGGCACCCTCAAGCATCTTGTTGATTGGGCAACGAGTGAACCGCGCGGCGAGATGGTGCTGCTGATAGCGGGTGCTCAGGCAGAACAGTACGACTACGAGGAGCTTGCGAAAAAGGCATTGCAGCTCGCTGCTGAAGGTGTTGGCATGAAGGCCGCTGCGGCGGAGCTTGCCAGGGTGACTGGAGCTTCAAAGAGCGTAATCTACGAGCACGCGTTGCGGCTGAAAGCCTAAGATATCACGGTGCCCAAGTCGTTCTATGTGACAACCCCCATCTTCTACGTGAATGATGCCCCTCACATTGGGCACGCCTACACCGAGGTTGCAGCGGATGTTATTACTCGCTGGCATCGTCAACGGGGAACCTCCTCTTTTCTTCTGACGGGCACCGACGAGCACGGTGAAAAGGTGCTTCGGACCGCGCTTGGAAACAACACAGACCCCAAAGCCTGGACCGACAGGCTCGTCAAGGACTCTTGGCTGCCACTGCTGGAGACCATCAACGTTGATAATCAGGACTTCATTCGTACCACCGAAGAGCGGCACAAGGTAGCCGTTCAAAAGTTTCTTCAGCAGCTTTTTGATGCCGGTCACATTTACCAGGGTTCTTTTGAGGGCAACTACTGCGTGGGGTGTGAAGAGTACAAAAACGAATCAGATCTCATAGACGGCACCGGAGAATTTGAGGGCCAAAGGGTCTGCGCCATTCACTCGAAGCCCGTGGAACAGCTCAACGAAAACAACTACTTCTTCAAGCTCTCGCATTTTCAGGACCGCCTGCTTGAGCACTATGAGAAAAACCCGACGTTTGTGCAGCCAGAGTCTGCAAGAAACGAAGTGGTCTCGTTTGTCCGCTCCGGACTTAGTGACCTGTCGATCTCAAGATCCAAGGAGCGGTTTGACTGGGGAATTGATATCCCCTGGGACGCCTCCCATATCACCTACGTCTGGTTCGATGCACTGTTGAACTACATAACAGCCATCGGCTATGGAAGCGATGAGGAGAAGCTTCACTCTCTATGGCCCGCTGATGTGCAGGTGGTAGGAAAAGACATCCTCCGCTTTCACGCTGTCATCTGGCCGGCGATGCTGATGGCAGCCGGCATGGAGCCGCCAAAACAGGTCTTTGGTCACGGTTGGCTATTAGTGGGTGGCGAAAAGATGTCAAAATCTAAGCTCACAGGCATTGCTCCCAACGAGATCACAGACGTCTTTGGCTCCGATGCATTCAGGTATTACTTCATGAAGGCAATCGGGTTTGGCTCTGATGGCTCGTTTAGCTGGGAGGATCTCTCCGCCCGCTATACCGCTGAGCTTGCAAATGGCTTCGGCAATCTCGCATCGAGAACCGTGGCGATGGTCGCTCGCTACTTTGACTCGGAAATCCCTCAAGCTTACGAATACGAGCCTGCTGACAAGCAGGTCCAGGAAGTAGCTTCTCAGGCGGTCTCTGGGGCAGAGGTAGCGATGGACAGGGTTGCAATACACGAGGCTATTGCCAGCACCTGGAAGCTCGTGGATGAGCTCAATAACTACATCACCACCCAGGAGCCATGGGTGCTCGCAAAGGAAGAAAGCACACGCGAGCGCCTAGGAACGGTTCTCTACACATCCATCGAGGGCCTCCGAGTGCTCGCTGTGCTGCTTGCTCCCGTCATGCCGAAGGCCTGCGAGAAGCTATGGGCCGCAATTGGGTCGTCACTGGGAGAACTATCAAACCAGTCAATCGGTGAGGCTGGAGAGTGGGGGCAGCTCAAGGCCGGCACCAAGATCACCGAGCTCGAGGCGCTCTTCCCCCGCGTCGAAGAGAAATGACTGAGCCGATAAGAACTCGGGTCAGTTACGACGGTAACGAAAATCGTCCGCAGCGCTACCCTGATCTACCCGAGCCACTCACAATTGGCACCTACGACAACCACACTCACCTGGAAATAGCAGACAGTGATTCACCCCTGAGCGTTGCTGAACAGCTTGAGCGAATGCGCCAGGTGGGCATGTTGGGCGCGGTGCAGGTTGGAGTGACGCTGGAGAGCTCGAAGTGGTCGGCCGAGCAGGCTGAGAATGAACCCATGCTGCTAGCTGCCGTGGCCCTTCATCCAAACGAGGCTCCGCTCTATGAGACCAGGGAGAAGCTAGATGCGGCAATCGCGGAGATTGCGGAGCTGGCAACCAAGCCGAGAGTTAGGGCTATTGGAGAGACTGGGTTGGACTTTTTCCGAACCGAGGGGGACCAGGCGCTAAACCTGCAGCAGCACTCGTTCGAGCAGCACATCGAAATAGCAAAAGAAAACTCGATAGCCATGCAGATTCATGACCGCGAGGCTCACGATGAGGTCGTAAAGACCCTGCTTAGAGTTGGAGCACCTGAAAAAACGGTCTTCCACTGCTTTTCCGGTGATGTTGAGCTTGTTGAGATTGCCAAGAAAAACGGTTGGTATGTCTCCTTTGCCGGGAACATCTCGTTCAAGAAGAATCAGTACCTTCGGGATGCTCTGATTGCCTGTGAGCCTTGGCAGGTCCTGATCGAGACCGACGCTCCATTCTTGACTCCCGAGCCAATGCGAGGAAGGCCCAACGCCCCCTACCTCGTTCCTCACACCCTTAGATTCATGGCCCACGTACTTGGCCAGAGCCCCGAGGAGCTCGCCACCCAGATAAACAAAAACACCGAGGCCGTCTACGGCTCTTGGTCTGAGGACAGCTAGTGCTTGGGGCTGCCGACATTCGGCGCCTTGCCGCAGAGCTCGAGCTGAGGCCAACTAAGAAACTCGGTCAGAACTTTGTAATTGACCCAAATACCATCCGCAGGATTGTCGCGGCGGCTCAGCTAAGGCAAACCGACACCGTCGTCGAGATTGGTCCGGGTCTCGGGTCGCTCACCCTCGGCATCCTCGAGGTTGTAGACAAGGTAGTTGCGGTTGAAGTAGATACAAAGCTGGCCTCAATTCTCCCAAGAACCCTCGCCCCGTTTCTCTCAGGAAAGACGTTTGCGCTAGTTGAGGCAGACGCCCTGAGAGTTTCCGAGCTTCCAGTTGTGCCCACAGCTTTGGTGGCAAACCTTCCCTACAACATCTCGGTTCCAGTGCTGCTGCACTTTCTTGAAACTTTTCCAACTATCGAGCGAGCTCTCGTGATGGTCCAGGCTGAGGTAGCTCACCGTCTAGCAGCAAGACCAGGCGGCAAGGAGTATGGATCGCCGAGTGTGAAGCTGGAGTGGTTCGGTAGTGCTCGGCTAGCTGGAAATATTGGCCGCAGCGTGTTTTGGCCAGTCCCCGGGGTTGATTCAGCCCTTGTCTATTTCGAACGTGGCCCGTCCAGAGAGGGACGAAAAGAAGTTTTTCAGGTGATTGATGCGGCCTTTGCCCAACGCCGCAAGACTCTCAGGCAAGCCCTTGCAGGCTGGGCAGGAAGCGCCCAGCAGGCCGAGGAGATTTTGCTTCGTGCCGGCATCTCACCAAGTGCTCGTGGCGAGGAGCTGGGCATAGCGGAATTCATCAGGGTAGCCTCTAGCAAGTGATTTACGCCTCAGCCCCTGGAAAGATAAACCTCTTCTTCGAGGTGGGTCCGCTGCGCCCGGACGGCTTTCACTCTGTAACTAGCATCTACCAGTCACTTGCGATTAGGCAGCGAGTTGGTGTGACAGCGGCTGAGACTTGGCAGGTCACCACCACAGGAGACCTGCCACCCGAACAGCTAAGCCTGGTGCCCAAAGGTGAGGAAAACCTAGTTGTTATTGCAGCAAAAAAGCTTGCGGAATATGCCGGGATAGATGCCCAGCCCACGCGCTTCGAGACCATCAAGCAGGTCCCAGTTGCTGCTGGCCTCGCAGGAGGCAGCGCTGATGCTGCAGCTGCGCTGCTGGCGCTAAATGAGCACTGGAGTCTTGGCCTCGAAATGGCTGAGCTGAGTGAGGTTGCGGCAAGGGTTGGCTCAGATGTGCCGTTCTCGCTTTTGGGGGGCACCGCGCTGGGTATGGACACCGGCATAGAACTTGAGCGACTTCCAGCAATGCCAACAAAGCACGTCGTGCTGCTGGTGAGCCCCCACGGGCTTGGCACCAAAGAGGTCTTTGGAGCTTTTGATCGACTTAGTCCGCAAGGGGAAATGACTCTAAGTCCATTGGAAGCAGCAGCAGCTTTTTCAAATGGAACACTGCCTTTAGGTAAGAACGCACTCTGGGGCCCGGCAGTTGATCTCAGACCCGAAATTGCCCAGTATGCAGCTCTTGTTCATGGCCAACAGGGCTTTTTGACCGGCTCTGGACCTACCCTCTACTTCCTGACTGACACCAAGGAGCAGGCGAATGAGATAGCTGCCAAGCTTTCGAACCTTGGTCACTTCACTATCTCAACCCAAACCGACCAGGTCGGAGCGAGGCTCGACTAGTGGCTCACCTATTGGGTGCCCAGAGCATCTCCCACAGCTTTCCAAATCGCGAGGTATTTGACTCCGTAACCATCGGTATTGCCGAAGGAGACCGCATTGGCGTCGTGGGAAGAAACGGCGACGGAAAGTCGACGCTCATCAAGATCCTCTCCAGGCAGCTTGCTCCTGACTCGGGGAATGTTACCTATCGCGGCAACCTTAGGGTTGGGTTCTTGACCCAAACTGATGTCTTTGACCCAGAGCTTTCGGTTGCCAAGGTCGTGGTCGGAGATGGTCCTGAATATGAGTGGGCCGCAGACCCAAAGATTCGCGATGTCCTCGGCGGATTGGTTGCCGACCTTGACTGGGAGCAGAGTGTCGGAACTCTCTCTGGAGGTCAGCTCCGCAGGGTCGCACTAGCACGACTGCTGGCTGGGGACCACGACGTGATCATGCTTGATGAGCCAACGAACCACCTAGATGTTGACGGAGTGAACTGGCTTGCTAATCACCTCAAGACCCGGTGGAACGCCTCCAGTGGTGGCCTGCTGGTGATTACCCACGACCGCTGGTTCCTAGACGCTGTCTGCAACACCACCTGGGAGGTTGTGTCAGGCCGCATCGAGCCATTTAGCGGGGGCTATGCCGCATACGTTCAGCAGCGAGCAGAGCGTTCTCGGCAACAGGCCGCCATCGACGCGAGAAGGCGGAACCTCTTGCGCAAAGAGCTCGCCTGGCTAGGAAGAGGGGCACCCGCAAGAACCGCAAAGCCAAAGTTCCGCATTGATGCTGCACTGGAACTGATAGGGAACGAACCACCCCCACGAGATTCAATTGAGTTGTCCAAATTAGCAACCGCTCGCCTTGGCAAGGACGTAGTCGACCTCGAGGATGTTAGTTATCAGACCCCGGACGGCAAAGAGATTTTCAAGGACATCACGCTGCGACTCGGACCTGCCGACCGAATCGGTCTAGTGGGCTCAAATGGTGCGGGAAAGACCACACTTATCAAGCTGCTGACCGGTGCCATTGCACCAACAAGTGGCCGGGTCAAGATCGGTAAAACTGTGAAGTTTGCCCAGCTCTCACAGGATGTCGTGGAGTTAGACCAGCACGCTGACGA
Organism: Aquiluna sp.; assembly: GCA_040262185.1. Classification (GTDB taxonomy): domain Bacteria; phylum Actinomycetota; class Actinomycetes; order Actinomycetales; family Microbacteriaceae; genus Aquiluna. Next base: position 6,784 of record JBDQMQ010000030.1, read on the forward strand.
CCGCATTTTCAACATGATCAAGCGCGAAAAGACGACGTTCGTGGTTGGTAAAAAGGAAATTCCGACCGGCCAGCTTGTTGAGCAGCTTGGCTTCAAGTCGGAAGAACTCCAGACCCCGATCAAGGACCTTTCGGGTGGGCAGCGCAGACGCTTCCAGCTGCTGCGGCTAATGTTCACCGAACCCAACGTTTTGATTCTGGATGAGCCCACCAATGACCTAGACACCGACATGCTTGCGGCAATTGAAGACCTTTTGGACATTTGGCCCGGCACGCTCATCGTTGTCTCTCACGATCGTTACCTACTAGAGCGAGTTACCGACAACCAATACGGCCTTTTGGGCGACGGTAAAGTCCGCCACCTTCCAGGGGGCGTCGACCAGTATCTTCAGCTAAAGAAGCCCAAAAAGGTTGCCGAGACAAAAAAGGTTCAATCTCAGCAACTTTCTGGGGGAGAGCGTAGAAACCTAGAGAAGGAATCCGCTCGATTAGAGCGACTAATTGCCAAGTTGGAGTCTCAGCTCACAGCGGTTCACCTCGAATTAGCAGCGGCTGACCAAAGCGATTACGAGGTGCTTAGTGAGTTGGCAGCCAAAGAGAGTTTGATACGTAGCGAGATAGAACTATCGGAGCAAAGCTGGCTAGAGGTGGCTCAGAAACTACAGCAGTAGCAATTCTCTGGCAGACTTGCTTACGAGGGTTACCTCGTTCCGCTCTGGTGTAATGGCAGCACGGCGCCCTTTGGAGGCGTCCGGTCTAGGTTCGAATCCTAGGGGCGGAGCAGGAAGCGATTGGGAGGCTGAGTGCGACAACTAGCTGTGGTGGTGCTTGCCGCCGGCGAGGGCACCCGCATGAAAAGCGAGATCCCAAAGGTGCTTCACGAGATTGCGGGTTTGCCCCTTATTGGGCACGTGCTCGCAACTGCTCACTCACTCTCTGCCAACCATGTAGTCGCGGTCCTCAGGCACAAGAAAGCAGACATTGAGGGCTATGTCGCCGAGCACTTCCCTCAGACCATAATTGCCGAGCAGGACGATATTCCCGGAACAGGCAGAGCCGTCGAAGCCGCGCTAGAGGTCCTACCTAAGGGTTTTGACGGTGACCTTGTCGTGCTTTCAGGCGATGTTCCGCTGCTGGACACCCAATCAATAGCTGAGCTCGTGGCAAGACACCGAGAGGCTAAGAACTCTGCCACCTTGGTGAGCTGCGATCTAGAGAACCCAAATGGTTACGGCAGAATCGTCCGCTCCGGAGGCGCTCTCAAGGAGATTGTCGAGCAGAAGGATGCAGATGCTGAGCAGCTTGCAATCACCGAGGTGAATGCCGGGGTCTACTGCTTTGATGGACCTGCTTTGAAGGAAGCTCTAGCAAGAGTTACCACCGACAACGCTCAAAAAGAGAAGTACCTAACGGATGTGGCAGCCATCATGCTGGAATCCGGCAAGGGTGTTCAGGCCCACGTGATTTCAGATCACTGGTTAGTTGCCGGTATTCACGACCGAGTTCAGCTGAGCGAGGTGGCCGCAGAGCTTAACCGCAGGATTGTCCGGGCTTGGCAGCTTGCTGGAGTGACCGTCCTTGAACCCAACAGCACCCTAATCGATGTCACTGTCCAGCTGGGCCAGGACGTTCTGCTGAAGCCTTCCACAAGGCTGCACGGCCT
>JBDQMQ010000031.1:0-8318 GCA_040262185.1 Aquiluna sp.
ACCTTCTCTCCGGCAATGACGTCTGCAACTAGTCGTCCGTGGCGGTTTGCAAGGTTTGCAAGCCAGATCATTTGCGGCTCACCTGTTAGAAGGCTCGTCTTTTCGGCAGCATCTCCCACCGCATAGATGTATGGATCCGAGGTCTGCATCTGCTCGTTCACGGCAATACCCCCGGCCTTGCCGATCTCCAACCCGGCATCGACTGCTAGCTGGTGATCCGCCACAACACCTATTGCGGCAACTACGAGATCAGCGGGTATTACCCTGCCGTCCTTGAGCCTAAGAGTGTCCTCGAGGACCTCCTCGGTCTCTGCGCTCAGAGCTAGTTTGATGCCGTGCTCCACGAGCGTCGCCTGAAGCGGCTCGATCATCTCGGGATCAAACTGGGGGAGGATGCTCTCTCTGAACTCGACGATTGTGGTCTCAATGCCGCGCTCTTGAAGGTTCTCCGCAAGCTCGACACCGATAAAGCCCGCACCAATAATCGCGGCCGAGGAAATCTGCTTTTCGTCCACGAGTTTTTTGATTTCAACTGCGTCTTGGACATCCCTTAGGACTTTGGCTCTCTCAAGTCCCGGTATCGGAACCATCCGAGGCTTGGCTCCCGTTGACAGCACTAGAGAATCGAAGCTCTCTATATATTCCTCTCCGGTTTCGAGGTTCTTGACGCTCACCGTCTTCGAGTCGCGGTCAATTCCAATTACTCGTGAGAGAACCCTGACGTCTAAGCGAAAGCGATCTCCCAGCGACTGTGGAGTCTGCAGCAGCAGGTCTTTCTCCGCAGGGATAACCTCACCGATGTGATACGGCAAACCGCAGTTTGCGTAGGACACGTGTGGCCCCTGTTCAAAAACAATGATCTCGGCATCCTCACGGAGCCTTCTCAGCCTGGTGGCAGTAGACATTCCGCCCGCAACGCCACCAACGATTACTACCTTCACTTCTTTACCGTCCTTAGTCCAGCGCGTTGCCATGAGGCCATGCCGCCAGAAATGTTTGTGACACGAAAGCCCTCCTTGGCAAGCATGCTCGCAGCTTGCGAGCTTCTTACTCCGGAGGCACAGATGACAAGAATCTCTCGCTCCGAGGGGAGTTCCTTCAGTCTTTTTGACAAGACACCCAGCGAGATCAGCTTCGCACTGGGAGCGTGTGCTGCCCGATACTCGCTGGACTCTCTTACGTCCAGGAGCATCGCTCCCGCATCAATGCGCTCTTGAGCTGCCGCAGGCGAGATGCTCTCGTAGCTTTTTTTCCAAAAATCGAATAGTCCCATTTGATTGTCTCTCTAGCTCAGCGAAAGGAAGGCCTTTTCAAGTTTTGCCCGGTCGGCATCGCCCTCTTCGTTAGAAGCGCAGTTTGCGATGCCGGAGGCGATAAGGGAAAACGCAGCGCGACTAATCGCAGAGTTTGCCGCTGCAAGTTGGGTGAGCACGTCTGTGCACTCTCGACCCTCCTCAAGCATCTTGATAATGCCGCCTAGCTGGCCCTGGGCCCTTGCAAGACGCTTCTTTACAGAGTCGATCTCTGGTGCTGGAATCTCCATAACACGCTCCATTCGAACTTGACTTGATAAACTATAGCACATACCCTAGGGGGTATCTGAAAGGAACCACAGTGAAGCTTTTGAAGACTCTTGCCGCTGGCATAATTGCCCTAGTCGCCGTATTCGGCCTAGCAGGATGTGCACCGGAAGAAATGAACCCACAAAACTACGCAGCTATCATCGATGTCCGCACCCCAGAGGAGTGGAGTTCGGGCCACCTAGCAGGTGCAATTCGTATCGGCATTGCCGACAGCGACTTTGCTTCCCAGCTGGAGAAACTGGACAAGGGTGAGGACTACTACATCTACTGCCGCTCGGGTAATCGTGCTGGCCAGGCAATTGATTACATGGAGTCAATTGGCTTCACGGGCACGTTGATTAACGGCGGATCGGTTGCAAACGCGAGCGCTCAGCTCGGGTTGGAAGTAGTAAACGATTAGTTCTGCTGAGTGGGATCGGCGTTATCTCGCACAAGAGAGCCTCTGGACTCTTGAGCCGAATCAGTTTGTTGTAAGCGAGCTCAGCGACCTCAAGCCTGGCAAAGTTGTCGACCTCGCTGGCGGTGAAGGTCGCAATGCAATCTGGTTTGCCTCCAGGGGTTGGAAATCAGAAAATGTCGAATTCTCTGAGGTCGCCCTAAGTAAGTTTCGCTCCAGAGCCGAAAGCCTCGGGTTTGGTGACATTACGCTCTCCACTCTCGCGGACGCCAAGACCGCCAAATTTCAGCTAGAACCAGATTTGCTTTTAATTTGCTACCTTCAGCTGCCATGGGAGGAGCTCAAGCAGGCTCTAGACAATGGGCTATCCCAGGTGCGAAGTGGGCATATTTTTGGTGTCTGGCACGCCCTGAGAAATGTAACTGAGGGCTATGGCGGGCCTCCAAGCCCTGAGCTAAACGTTGACCTGGTAAACCTCAACTCCTGGGCAGCTGCCAATAATCTCAACGCGACTATCGAGGAGAGGCAGCGGAGGGTTGAAACCGCAGACGGACCCCGATTTGCAATCGACGTCATTTTTCAAGCCGAAGTAACTAGCGACTAGAAAAACTTAGAGAAAAGGGCGCAACTCAACTCTGCGATTGCAAGCCCTAGAGCCTTCTAAGGCAAGCTCTCGAGCTTGCCTTTCATCCTCTGCGTCAATGATCCAGAAGCCGCTGTAAAACTCGGAGCCATTGAGTGAGCCCGATTCCACGAGCTCTTTTGTGCCACGGTTGTCGATCAATAGCCCGCGTGGAGAGCCGGCCATGCCGGCTGCCATGACCAGTTGATTGTGGCGGCTTAGCTCAGAGTTGAAGTTATCAATCTCGTGCATCTCATCGCTCGAGCCGGAGTTTGAGTCGCTATCAATGACAAAAATTATGAAGCGCAAGTCCGAACCTCCCTCAAAGCCTTTACAGCAAGCAATTTAGGGCAACGGAGGACAAAAGCGAATAGGGTTGTCTCAGAAAATTGTGAGGCAATCTTGAACGCGCTAAACCTAGCTGTCATCCCTGGAGATGGCATTGGACCTGAGGTTACAAGCGTTGCCCTCAGCGCACTTGAGAAGGCCTTAGATTCGGCAAATCTCAAAACAACGACTTATGAATTAGGTGCAGGACGCTTCCTCGCAGGCGGTGAGGTGCTCACCGATGAGGACCTTGCCAAGCTCAGACAGCACGACGCAATATTGCTCGGTGCAATAGGGGACCCACGGGTTCCCTCAGGTGTGCTCGAGCGCGGCCTGCTCTTGAAGCTGAGGTTTGCATTCGATCACCACATCAACCTCAGACCCACAAAGCTCTACTCCGGCGTTACCTCGGTACTTAGCGCCGCAAGCGAGATTGACTTTGTGGTGGTTCGCGAGGGTACCGAAGGACCCTATGTTGGAAACGGCGGGGCTTTGCGTGTGGGTAGTGAGCATGAGCTTGCCAACGAGGTTTCGGTAAACACCTACCACGGAGTATCTCGGGCCGTGCGCTACGCGTTTGAACTTGCAAGCACTCGTGAGCGCAAAAAGCTAACCTTGGTCCACAAGACCAACGTGCTTGTTCACGCCGGAAAGCTTTGGCTGCGAGTGGTCGAAGAATTGGCAAAAGAATTTCCTCAGGTGACCCACGACTACATGCACATCGATGCGGCAACCATCCACATGGTCAATAGCCCAGAACGCTTCGACGTGATTGTTACCGACAACCTGTTCGGAGACATCATCACGGATCTTGCAGCCGCTGTTTCTGGTGGCATTGGCCTGGCCGCTTCCGCTAACCTAAACCCCACAGGGGCCTATCCCTCCATGTTCGAACCCGTTCATGGATCAGCTCCAGACATCGCCGGAAAAAACCTGGCTGATCCAACTGCGGCAATCCTTTCCGCAGCCCTTCTGGCAAGAACCCTTGGACATCTAGGCGCAGCCGAGAAGATTGAAAATGCGGTTTCCGACTACCTAGCAGCGGCAGAGCCACTGGCGGGTACTGACGAAATCGCGAGGGCGATAATGGAGAGAATTTAGAAAATGCAGTTTCACGTTTCGAAAAACGAGAACCCGCTCGATGCAGCTGAGCGCGAACGAATAATTGCCAATCCCACTTTTGGGACGCACTTCACTGACCACCAGGTGGTTATAACTTGGGAGAAGGACAAAGGTTGGCACTCTGCCCAGGTAATTCCCTATGGTCCAATAATGATGGACCCGTCTTCGGCCGTGCTTCACTACGGCCAAGAGATCTTCGAGGGAATTAAGGCATACCGTCACGAGGATGGTTCGATCTGGACCTTTAGACCTGACATGAATGCGGCGAGGCTGCAGCGATCTGCAAAGAGAATGGCGCTTCCCGAACTACCTGCCGAACTATTTTTGGAATCGCTTCGCGAACTCATTTCTGTTGATGGAGATTGGGTGCCTCAGCCGGAGGGTGAGAAGACTCTCTACCTAAGACCTTTTGAAATAGCGGCAGAGAATTTCCTTGGGGTCAGAGCTGCTCACCGCGTCGAGTACCGAGTAATTGCGTCGCCGGTTGGACCCTATTTCACCGGAGGCATAAAGCCGGTATCAATTTGGATTGCCCTGGATTCCGCTCGCGCCGGTAAATTCGGCACAGGTGAGGCAAAAACTGGCGGCAACTACGCGGCATCGCTTTTAGCGCAGCAGGAGGCCAGTGCGAATGGCTGCTCCCAGGTGCTGTTCCTGGATGCTGATACCTCCACCTACATTGAAGAGCTTGGAGGAATGAACCTTTTCTTCGTCTACGCTGATGGAAATGTTGTGACTCCGCCGCTTGATGGCACCATCCTCCACGGCATCACAAGGGACTCAGTTATTCAGCTCCTCAGGGATGCAGGACATGATGTTAAAGAGCAAAAAACTTCACTGGCCGACCTCAGAGAGGCTGTGGCAGTAGGCGAGATAACAGAGGTGTTTGCGTGTGGCACAGCTGCCGTGATTACGCCGGTGGGTCTTCTAAAATCACGCAATGAAGAGATTGTGATTGGTGGAAACGAACCTGGCCAGACCACGGTTTCGATCAGAAAAGAACTAACTGGAATTCAGTATGGCAAGGTAGCGGATCGCCACAACTGGATGGTGAAGTTGAGTCGATAGCGAATGCGCCTGGTTAGATTTTCCTCCGAAGGTAGCACCAGCTATGGAGTCATAGACGGCGACAGCATTCGCCAGATCACAGGTCAACCTTTCGCCGAGATCAACTACTCGGGGGAGACCTTTGCTTTAGCCGACGTCAAGCTTTTGGCTCCTGTGGAGCCAAAGAAAATCGTTCTTGTCGGTCTTAACTTTGCCTCTCACGCCGCTGAGATTCACCAGGAGACTCCAAGTGAGCCGCTGATTTTCTTCAAACCCTCTAGCGCGATTGTTGCCAGTGGTGAGGAGATAGTTCTTCCCCACCAGTCCACCCAGGTAGAGATTGAGGCCGAGCTAACGGTTGTGATTGGCAAACGGGCTAAGAATGTTGCAAAGGAGAAAGTGGGTGATTACATCCTTGGCTACACAGTTGCAAACGATGTCACTGCAAGGGATATTCAGTTCTCTGATCTGCAGTGGGCTAGGAGCAAGGCCTTTGACAGTTTTTGCCCTGTAGGCCCATGGATAGAAACCGACTTTGACCCAGGCAACAAGCGCATCAGCTCAACTATCAACGGTGAGACTAAGCAGGATGCCAGCACATCAGAGATGGTCTACTCGCCTGATTTTCTCATCTCATATATTTCCCAAAACTTCACTCTGGAGCCCGGGGACATTGTTCTGACAGGCTCGCCCGCTGGCATTTCTAGTGTGGTTGCAGGTGATGTTGTCCAGTGCAGCATCGAGGGAATCGGCACCCTGCACAGCTTCGTCAAATAAGCTTTCGGGTAATCATGACTTCCCTAAACGCACCCGTGACTAAGGCTTCGGGCAAGGACATCCGAGTTCGCTTCTGCCCAAGCCCGACCGGTACCCCCCACGTTGGCCTAATCCGCACCGCACTCTTCAACTGGGCTTATGCGAGAAGAACCGGTGGCAAATTCATTTTCCGCATCGAGGACACCGATGCCGCTAGAGACACCGAGGAAAGCTATGAGCAGCTGGTTAATGCACTGCGCTGGTTGGGTCTGGACTGGGACGAGGGTATTGATGTTGGCGGGGCTGCAGGGCCCTATCGTCAGAGCGAGCGCGGTCAGATTTATTTGGATGTAATTGAAAAACTCAAGTCCTCTGGCCACCTCTACGAAAGCTTCCTGACCGCTGAGGAAATCGAAGAGCGCAACAAGGCTGCCGGTAGAGCCGTTCAGCTTGGCTACGACAACTCAGAGCGCGAGCTATCCGGTGCTGACCGTGAGCGCTACATAGCCGAGGGCAGAAAGCCGGCTCTGAGGCTTAGAGTTCCGGCTGAGGACATTACTTTTACCGACCTGGTAAGGGGAGAGATCACATTCCCAGCTGGAAGCTTCCCTGATTTTGTTTTGGTAAGGCCTGGAGGCCAGCCCCTTTACACGCTCGTGAACCCGGTTGACGATGCTCTCATGGGAATCACTCACGTCCTTAGAGGTGAGGATCTGCTTTCTTCAACCCCAAGGCAAATAGTTCTCTACAACGCTCTGGTTGACGCTGGCATCACAGACTTTGTGCCGAAGTTTGGCCATCTCCCGTTTGTCATGGGGGAGGGCAACAAGAAGCTAAGTAAGCGCAACCCCGAGAGCAATCTCTTCCTTCACCGCGACCGCGGCTTTATCCGCGAGGGCCTTCTGAATTACCTTGCACTCCTTGGATGGTCGATCTCTGCGGACAGGGACATCTTCACCCTTGATGAAATGTGTGAAAGCTTTGACATTGCTGATGTGAACCCAAACCCGGCGAGGTTTGACCAGAAAAAGGCCGATGCTATTAACTCCGCACACATCAGGCTCTTAGATCCAAATGACTTTAGAGAGCGGCTTGTGCCATACCTTCAGTCCGCAGGGGTCATCGGGTCAACCCCGAGTGAACGCGAGCTTTCGATCCTCGAGCAGGCAGCGCCACTTATTCAAGAGCGAATCACCGTGCTGGGCGAGGCGAGCGGCATGGTGGGTTTCCTTTTCGATGAGGAGATCAGTTTTGAACAGGATGCCCTAGGCCAGCTGGGTGAGGATTCGGGAAAGATAGCTCAGCTTGCCCACGACGCGATCTCAGACCTGTCCGAGTTCACTACAGAGGCCATTCAGGCGGCGCTCAGCGAAGCGCTTATCGAGAAGGCCGAGCTAAAGCCGAGAGTGGCATTCGGTGTTGTGAGAACCGCCATTTCGGGCCGTAGAGTCACGCCGCCGCTGTTTGAAAGCATGGAGATTTTAGGTAGGGCGGTAACACTTGCCCGACTAGAGGCATTTGCCAAGGCCCACTAAGATAGAGGCTTGCGACCTGGGTTCGCCCTTGGGGTATGGTGTAATTGGCAACACGGAGGTTTCTGGTACCTTTGTTCTTGGTTCGAGTCCAGGTACCCCAGCAATCAGATTCGGAGCTTAGATGCTCGACACATTTGCAGCGGGATTCTTAGTTTTTGCTTACGTAGCAACCGCATTTTTTCAAATCGCAATAGTGCTTGGCGCACCCCTGGGTGAGTATGCCTACGGAGGTCAAAACGCCGGAATCTTAAAGCCACCTTTTCGCATCGCAAGCGCATTTTCGGCGCTTGTCATGTTCGCAATTGCCGGTCACTACCTTGCGCAGCTCGGGGTCTTTGCTCCTGTGTTGGACGAGGCGGGGAACTCGATTGCCAACTGGGGTTTTGCCGTTTTTGCAGGGCTTAGCGCTATTGCGAACAACATAACTCGAAGCCAAAAAGAGAAGCGACTCTGGGGCGGAACCACGATTGCGATGTTGTTGGCTGCGGTGATTGTGGCGGTCTAGAGCTCCCAGCTCTGTCCCACTTCTAAATATCGAAACTCTCCGCCGAAACTCTCGGTGAGCTCTTGAATTCTTGAGTTTTGTAGCTTGTGGCCATGCTCTGAGAGCAGGGCGTTGTGGGTGGGAAATGATCGCCTGGGCCTAACCTCAGAGAGAAAGTCAATAACGTCGCCGATTCTGAGCCACGGCGCACTCGATGGGCATGCCAAGGTGCCTACCTGCACCTCAGGAATGGTGTAGCTGTCGCCGGGGTAGTAGAGCTCACCGTTTACCATGAGGCCAAAGTTCTGAACCAGAGCTATCGACCGGTGGATTTCTTGGTGGAAATAGCCAAAGAAATCAAGAGTGAAGGGGCCAACCTCATGCCGGTCACCGTGATAGACAACTGTCACCGCTATGCCCTCGAGTTTCTCGGCAACCTCCTGAG
>JBDQMQ010000032.1:0-8077 GCA_040262185.1 Aquiluna sp.
AGGCGGAGGCTCGACTACAGACCTTGCCGGGTTCGTTGGTGGAACCTGGCTCAGAGGGGTTCGCACCTACCTGATACCGACAACGCTGCTTGGGATGGTCGATGCAGCGATTGGAGGTAAGACTGGGGTGAACACCCAAGAGGGTAAGAATCTAGTTGGCGTCTTCCACCTCCCCACCAAGGTTTTTGTGGACCTAGACACGCTTGACACTTTGCCCCGTAATGAGCTGCTCGCGGGGATGTCGGAACTCGTGAAGTACGGCTTTATCTCCGACCCTGAGATTCTTGAAATCGTCCTAGATAACGAAAGTGCCACCAACTCAAAATCTGATGTCTTTGCGGACCTAGTAACAAGATCAATTGCGATCAAGGAGAGCGTTACGACCGAAGATTTCAGGGAGTCCGGAAAGCGAGAGTTTCTTAACTACGGGCATACCCTAGGTCATGCCATCGAGCATGCCGAGCGCTATAAGTGGCGACATGGAGCAGCGATCTCTATCGGCATGGTCTTTGCCGCTGAGCTAGCAATGCTCTCGGGAAAGCTCTCTGAATCAGATGTTGAGCTGCACCGGAAAGTATTTGAGAAGATCGGACTACCCACCACCTACAAAGCTGACAAGTGGCCACAGCTTCTCGAGGTAATGCAAAGGGATAAAAAGGCAAGGGGCGGGTCCCTAAGGTTTGTCGTGCTTGACAAAATCGGTAAGCCAACAATTCTCTCAGCTCCAACTCCAGAGCTTCTTTTTACGGCTTTTCAGGCGATTGTGGAATAGCGTAAGACCATGAAGATTCTTGTTCTCAATGGCCCTAACCTAAATCTGCTCGGCGTCAGAGAGCCAGATGTCTATGGTTTTGAGACGCTTGCAGACCTGGAGAGCAAATTAGCGGATGCAGCCAAATCGCTTGGTTGCGAGGTGGACTTTAGGCAAACCAACAGCGAGGACGAGCTAATTGGATGGCTACATGAAGCCTTAGAAACTAAGTCACCGGTAGTGCTGAACCCTGCGGCCTTCACCCATTACTCGTATGCGCTCAGGGATGCCTGCGCTGCGATGAGCTCTAGCGGGATCAAGTTGATCGAAGTGCATATATCTAATCCACACGCTCGTGAGCAGTTCCGTCAAAATTCTGTGATCGCTGCGGTAGCTACCGGCCAGATTGCCGGGTTTGGCTTCGACTCCTATGTACTTGCGCTAACGCAGCTAGCTAAAGGCTAAACTGCTTCAGGTTTAGCAAGGGAGATTCATGGCAACCTCAAACGATCTTAAGAACGGCATGGTGCTGCTAATTGATGGGCAGCTCTGGAGTGTCATTGAGTTTCAGCACGTCAAGCCTGGCAAAGGCCCAGCATTTGTTAGAACCAAGCTCAAGAACGTAAAGTCCGACAAGGTCGTAGACAAGACTTTTAACGCTGGTGTCAAGGTCGACACGGCAACCGTTGATAGGCGCGACATGCAGTACCTATACAACGATGGCAGCGGTTATGTGTTCATGGATAACACCACCTACGACCAGATGTCCCTGGATTCAGCTGTTGTTGGTGAGGTTGCCAACTTCCTGCTCGAAAACCAGATGGCAACAGTGGCTATCCACGACGGCTCACCACTTTATGTCGAGCTGCCACCATCAGTAGTGCTGGAGATCACCTATACCGAGCCGGGGTTGCAGGGGGACCGCTCTACTGGCGGAACGAAACCAGCAACTCTTGAGACTGGGCACCAGATTCAGGTTCCGCTCTTCATCGAGAACAACACCAAGGTCAAGGTGGACACCCGAACTGGTGAGTATCTCGGCCGGGCGAGCGAATAGTTGAGTAGCCGCAGCAAATCACGCAAACGAGCCCTGGACGCGCTCTACGCTGCAGAGCTTAACAAGCTTGATGCAATGGAACTACTTGCCAATGCCCAGACCGCAGCCGAAGGCCGTCAGAACCAGGACGCAATTTTTGATTACGCAGAGACACTTGTCAGGGGGGTCACCTCCGAGAAGAGCACCTTGGACGCGAGACTGCAGAACCTAGCTGAGGGTTGGAAGCTCGAGAGAATGCCGAATCTAGACCGTGCTCTTCTCAGAATGGGCGCTTGGGAGATACTTCACAACCCGGAGGTACCAAACGAGGTCGCAATCTCAGAGGCCGTGAATCTGGCAAGTGAGTTTTCAACCGATGATTCACCAAAATTCATTAACGGAGTTCTGGCTCGCCTAGCCAAAGGTAGCGAAGCCATCTAGAGCTGTTATGCTTTTGGCAAATGTCCTTTAAGTTCGTCCAGCGAGGCGAAGAAGGAGAGGCTCATGCCGCTGCGCACCGTCTTAGATAGCTCTGATATCTCAAGAGCAATTAAGCGCATATCTCACGAAATCCTAGAAGCTAACTCCGGTTCTAAGGACCTAGTCCTTTTGGGCATCCCAACCCGTGGTGTCGAGCTTGCCGAACGCATAGACGCAAGCCTCGCTGAGATCGATTCCGGTTACGTATCCAACCTTGGGATTCTGGATATAACCATGTATCGAGACGACTCATTAGATGCAGAGCGGGCAATCCGACCAACCCAGATCCCAGCATCCGGGATTGATGACAGGGTTGTGGTTCTGGTAGACGACGTCCTCTACTCGGGCAGGACGGTTCGCTCAGCTTTGGATGCACTTATCGACATTGGGCGACCGCGGCAGGTAAAGCTAGCTGTTTTGGTTGACCGCGGACATCGTGAACTTCCGATAAGGCCTGACTTCGTAGGCAAAAATCTGCCGACTTCTGCCGCCGAGCGCGTGAACGTGATGCTCGCAAACACCGATGGTTCTGACCAGGTGGTGATTGAGCAATGAAACACCTCACCTCGATAAGGGAGCTGGATAAAGGTTCGGCAACTGCAATTCTCGATAATGCGGATGAGCTTGGAGCGGTCAATACGAGAGAAGTAAAGAAGCTGCCCGCACTCAGAGGCAAGACCGTGGTGAATCTCTTCTATGAAAATTCAACTAGGACACGTATCAGCTTTGAGATCGCGGCAAAGAGACTCAGCGCCGATGTAATCAACTTCGCCGCAGCCACGAGCTCCGTGAGCAAGGGCGAGAGCCTTAAAGACACCGCTCAGACTCTGGAGGCATTGGGAGCTGACGCAATTGTGATTCGCCACCCCATGAGTGGTGCTGCCCACACCCTTGCGAGCAAGGGCTGGATATCAGGCTCAGTGGTGAATGCGGGGGATGGTTCCCATGAGCACCCCACACAAGCCCTTCTCGATGCACTGACCATTCGGCAGCTAAAAAAGTCTGGCAGTGACCTTGCTGGAATAAAGGTGCTTATCGTTGGCGACATTCAGCATTCGAGGGTTGCCCGCAGCAATGTTCTGCTGCTAAGCCTCTTGGGTGCTGAGGTAACTCTGGCGGGACCCGAGACCCTCCTCCCGAAGACATTCTCGGCTCTGGGTAGCGAGATTTCACACTCCTTCGAGGAAGCTCTCTCTGCAAAACCCGATGTAGTAATGATGCTCAGAGTTCAGCGGGAGAGAATGCAGGGAACCTTTTTCCCATCAGAGCGAGAGTACGCAGCGAAGTGGTCACTCGCAGGTGAAAGGTTCAAGATGCTCGGCAGCGACACCATCATCCTTCACCCGGGACCGATGAACCGAGGTTTTGAGATATCGAACGAGGCCGCCGATGACCCTCGCAGCGCTGTTCTAACCCAGGTAAGGAATGGTCTGGCGGTTCGCATGGCCGTGCTATACAAGCTCATGGCAGGAGAGGGCTGATGCAGGTATTCAAGGGAGTCCAACTTGCTTCCGGTGAGACCACCGACATCACCGTTGAGGGTTCGAATATAACCAAGGTTGGAAAGACAAAAGAGAATGGGCTCGATTGTTCAGGTCTCATTGCACTACCTGGCTTTGTCGATCTCCACACCCACCTCAGGCAACCGGGCTATGAAGCTAGCGAGACAGTTCTAAGTGGGTCTCGCTCTGGAGCCGCCGGTGGCTATACAGCCTTGTTCGCGATGGCTAATTCAGATCCAGTTGCCGACACTGCATCGGTAGTCGAGCAAGTAATGAAGCTTGGGGAAGAGGCGGGACTACTGGAAGTTAGGCCAATTGGAGCAGTTACCAAAGGACTTGCGGGAGATGAACTAAGTGCACTTGGTTCAATGGCCACCTCCGCTGCAAGAGTCAGAGTCTTCAGTGACGACGGGAACTGCGTTCACGACCCACTTGTCATGCAGCGAGCACTCACATATGTAAAGAGCCTTGGGGGCGTTATCGCCCAGCACGCTCAGGAACCAAGGCTCACCGAAGGCTCTCAGATGAACTCTGGAGAGTTGTCAACTGAGTTGGGGCTCAAGGGCTGGCCTAGTGTTGCGGAGGAGTCGATCATTGCACGTGACGCCCTGCTTGCCGAGCAGACTGGAGCAAGACTACATATTTGCCACCTAACAACGGCCGGAGCCGTTGATGTCGTGCGTTGGGCCAAGACAAGGGGTATTCAGATCACAGCAGAAGTGACACCGCACCACCTAATGCTCACAGAGGACCTTGTTAGAAGCTACGACCCAGTCTTCAAAGTGAACCCGCCGCTTCGCAGAATGGAAGACACTCTCGCGCTGCGCGAAGGCCTTATCGATGGCACCATCGACGTAATTGGCACAGACCACGCCCCGCACTCCTCAGAAAAGAAGGATTGCGAATGGGAACAGGCTGCCTTTGGAATGGTCGGTCTTGAGCATGCAGCTTCGGTGGCTCAGGAGGTGCTGATTGAATCAGGCGCCGCTGACTGGAATCGATTGAGCGAGGTGATGTCCTCGAAGCCAGCTGAGATTGGATCACTCGAAGGACATGGCTCGATAGCCTTGGGACAACCCGCCAATTTAGTGCTAATTGATCCAGCTGCAAGCAGGACAGTAGCCGCAGTAACTCACTCGCTTTCTAGTAATAATCCCTTCGCCGGTAGGCAGCTCAAAGGTCGAGTGGTTCACACGGTGTTCAGGGGGAAATTCAGCTACAAAGATGGAAAGGTTAAAAATGCTTAGGGAGCTCATTGGAGCAATGCTGATAGCGCTTGTATTCGCTATCGCGTTCCGAATCTGGCGATCGGTGGCAAACCGCAGAAGCGTTCAAGAATCTACGCTCCCTAAGCTCCTTGAGTCAAAGGGTGGCCTGGAGGTGGGTTCTGCACTTTACGTTTCAACAGTCTTTGCGGCTAGACCCCTGGATAGGCTTTGGGCGTTTGGCTTGGGAGCACGAGGTAAATCTAAGGTCTTTGCTTCTGAGGATGGTGTCTCGATAGAGCGAGTGGGGGAAAGCAACTTCCTCATACCCACAGCCTCGATCGCTGGTTTCACCAGGGAAACGGCGACCATCGACAAGGGCGTGGAGCAGGATGGCCTCATTGCCATCCACTGGTCACATGGCAAAGAGCGCCTGGTCACGCATCTGAGAGTAGTTAGCGACCCAAGCGGTTTTTTGCGACAACTTGCACACGTGACAGGAGCTGACATTGGATAACGCGTACTTGGTTCTCGAGGACGGTTCTGTCTTCTCTGGTGAGTCATACGGAAAGCAGGGTAAGACGTTTGGTGAGCTGGTTTTTGCAACAGGGATGACTGGGTACCAAGAGACGCTGACCGACCCCTCATATGCCGGCCAGATCGTTCTCCAGACCGCTCCTCACATCGGCATAGTTGGAACCAATGCTCGTGATGACGAATCAAGCAAGATCTGGGTAGCTGGCTACGTGGTCAAGGAGCCCAGCCGCATCGCCAGTAACTTTCGCTCAGAGAAGGACCTTGGGTCTGCACTAATAGAGTCTGAGATAGTCGGCATATCCGGCGTTGACACACGCGCCATCACCATCAGAATCAGAGACGCGGGAGCAATGCGGGCCGGCATCTTTTCCGGCCCTGATGCCTCCTCGGAAGAACAGATGCTCGCGGAGGTTCGCGCTCAAAGGAAGATGAAGGGTCAGAATCTCTCTGGTGAGGTGAGCGCACCTGAGCGATACCTGCTTCCTGCGGTTGGCCACAGAAAGGGAAGCGTTGCGATACTCGACCTGGGTATCAAGCGTTCTACTCTCGAGCACCTAAATGAGCGCGGACTTGACGTAGAGGTCTTTCCATCGAACGCAACTGCGGCAGAGATTCTCGAAAGCAATCCAGACGCGGTCTTCTTCAGTAACGGGCCAGGCGACCCTGAGGCAAGCGCATCACAGGTAGCGATGCTTAGAGAACTACTCAAAGCAAAGAAGCCCTTCTTTGGCATTTGCTTTGGAAACCAGCTGCTTGGCAGGGCGCTGGGCTTTGACACCTACAAGCTGACCTTTGGTCACCGCGGAATTAATCAACCTGTACAAAACAAGTCAACCGGCCAGGTTGAGGTGACCGCTCATAACCACGGCTTTGCCGTCAAGCTTGAAGAGGACGAGGCGCTGTCGCCGGAGGGCTTTGGACGGGTGCGAGTGTCTCATCGGGGACTAAACGACAATGTCGTGGAGGGACTCGAGTGTCTTGACATCCCTGCCTTCTCGGTCCAATACCACCCCGAAGCAGCGGCTGGCCCCCACGATAGCCACTACCTATTCGACAAGTTTCTGACCCTTATCGAGGAGAACTAATGCCCAAGCGCCCAGATATCAACTCGGTTCTGGTGATCGGGTCTGGTCCGATAGTCATTGGTCAGGCCTGCGAGTTCGACTACTCCGGAACGCAAGCCTGCAGGGTGTTGCAGGAAGAGGGCATCAGGGTGATCTTGATCAACTCAAATCCCGCAACAATCATGACCGACCCAGACTTTGCAGATGCTACCTACGTTGAGCCAATTACCCCCGAGGTGATCGAGTCAATTATCGAAAAGGAAAAGCCAGATGCAATCCTGCCGACCCTAGGTGGTCAAACCGCACTAAACGCTGCGATGGCGCTCTACGAGCGTGGGTCGCTGGAGAAGTATGGTGTCGAACTGATTGGGGCAAATGTCGATGCCATCAGAGCCGGAGAAGATAGGCAAGAGTTTAAGAATCTGGTGTTAGCCGCTGGTGCTGACGTTGCCCGAAGCGCGATAGCTCACAGCATCGAGGATTGCCTTGAGGTCGCCGGGGAGTTTGGCTATCCGCTGGTAGTGAGGCCTAGCTTCACGATGGGAGGCCTTGGGTCAGGCTTCGCTTACGACGAGAAGGACCTCAGGCGCATTGCAGGAGCTGGTATCCAGGCCTCTCCAACCTCGGAGGTCTTGCTAGAGGAATCCATCCTGGGCTGGAAAGAGTATGAACTAGAGCTGATGCGCGACAAAAATGACAACACAGTGGTCGTCTGCTCTATCGAGAACTTTGATCCGGTTGGCGTTCACACCGGCGACTCAATGACCGTGGCGCCGGCGATGACGCTAACCGATCGCGAGTATCAAAATCTCAGAGACATTGGCATTCAGATCATTAGGGATGTTGGCGTTGACACCGGTGGTTGCAACATCCAGTTTGCTGTAGACCCGACTGACGGCAGGGTCATTGTCATTGAGATGAATCCCAGGGTGTCAAGATCCTCGGCCCTAGCATCGAAAGCAACCGGATTCCCGATTGCCAAGATTGCAGCAAAGCTAGCCATCGGTTACACCCTCGATGAGATTCCGAACGACATAACCAAGGTCACCCCTGCGAGCTTTGAGCCCACTTTGGATTACATAGTCGTAAAAGCTCCTCGGTTTGCTTTTGAGAAGTTCCCGGCCGCCGACCCGACCCTAACCACAACAATGAAGAGCGTGGGGGAGGCGATGGCGATAGGCCGGAATTTCACTCAGGC
Source organism: Aquiluna sp. (assembly GCA_040262185.1). Taxonomy (GTDB): domain Bacteria; phylum Actinomycetota; class Actinomycetes; order Actinomycetales; family Microbacteriaceae; genus Aquiluna. Next base: position 7,774 of record JBDQMQ010000032.1, read on the forward strand.
TCTGCAAAAAGCACTTAGGTCGCTGGAAAAGCGGGGCAGTTCATTCCACTGGGGTGCCAATGACCAAACCAAGGACGAGCTTTTGGAGCTAATTGCGACCCCAACCGATAAGCGGGTCGTGCAGGTCCAACAAGCGCTCAGGCTCGGGGCAACAGCTGAAGAGGTATTTGAGCAGACCAAGATTGACCCTTGGTTTATTGATCAAATAGTGCTGATCAACGAGGTTGCCCAATGGATCTCCTCTCTTGAAAATCTTGATACGGACTCACTAAAAAAGGCCAAAAAACACGGCTTCAGCGACAAC
>JBDQMQ010000033.1:0-8072 GCA_040262185.1 Aquiluna sp.
GAATTAGGTCCATTCTCTCCAGCATGGAAGCTCAACCATCCGGGATCAAGGCTGCGGTGAGGGTGAAACCCGCAGCTGCCGCGGCTAGCTACCAGAACCTCGCCGCGGACATAACGGAACTCATAGAGCGAACCTCATGAGCTTTTTGCAAATGTTGGTGCTTGTTCCAAGAAACCTTCTGATCGCCCCTATTTTGCTCTGGCGCAAACTTATCTCCCCTCTTTATGGGAATGTATGCCGCTACTACCCTTCTTGCTCGAGCTATGGACTAACGGCAATACAGCGCTTCGGGGTAATAAGAGGTGTGCCCATGACTGCATGGCGAATCCTGAGGTGTAACCCCTGGTCAGCGGGTGGCGTTGACGACGTTAGGGAGGGCCCAAAATGGATCAGCGTTGGCAGACTAGGATTTGTAGGACCCAAACTCTCAAGCAATCGAGGTAGCTAGTGGATCTTCTGTGGCCAATCAAGTGGCTCATCGAGCTAATCCTGGTGTCTTTCCACACCGGCTTCAGCGCTATTGGACTCGGCTTTGATTCCGGCCTTTCTTGGGTGCTGTCGATCGTTGGCCTAGTGCTTGTTGTCAGGGCAGCCCTGATTCCCGTTTTTGTTAGACAGATCAAGAGCCAGCGCAACATGATGCTGGTTCAGCCTGAGCTGATGAAGCTCCAAAAGAAATACAAGGGTAAAAACGACCGCGAGTCTCGCGAGAAGTTTGCTCGCGAGCAAATGGACCTCTATAAGCGCACCGGCTCCAGCCCCTTTAGCTCCTGCCTGCCCCTCTTGTTGCAGATGCCGATATTTATGGGCCTTTTCTTCGTCCTCAACGATGCTCAGCGCAACAATGCGGGAGTGGGATTGCTGGATGCGGATCTTGCGCTCTCCTTCTCCCAGGCTGAGATCTTTGGCGCCATGCTCTCCGACACCTTCTTCGGTAGCGACGCCATCAACGTCAAGATCATTGCCGGAATCATGATTGTTCTGATGTCTGCATCGCAGTTCATTACTCAGAAGCAGATCATGACGAAAAACCAGAACCCGGATGTCCAGAACAGCCAGTTCATGCAGACCCAGAAGATCCTGCTGTATGTGCTGCCTCTGGTCTTCCTGGTCTCAGGCCTAACCTTCCCTTTGGGCGTCATGACCTATTGGCTAGTTTCTAACTTCTGGACCATGGGACAACAGTTTGTGGTCATCCGCAACATGCCAACCCCAGGATCCCAGGCCTACAAGGAGCGCCAGGAGCGCCTAGCTAAGAAGGGCAAGCCAATCGATGTATTGCCTTCGATTTCCTCAAGTGAGGACTCTGATGAGGCAGCTGAAGACCAAACACCGGAGAGCCGCCAGCGCCAGCAGCCGGTAAGTAAGAATCGCGCAAAGAAAAAGAAGAAGAAATGACCACTGAAAACGAGCTTGAAAAAGAAGGCGAAATCGCCGCAGACTTCATCGAGGAATTTCTGGACCTAGCCGACCTAGACGGGGACCTGGAGATTGAGTTCAAACAGGAACGCGTCTACCTGACCGTCGACAGCGAGGGCGAGTCGAATCTTGGCAAGGTTTCCGACCCTGAGACGGTAAACGCTATCCAAGAGATCACCCGGCTAGCCGTTCAGTCAAAGACTGGTGAAATGAGCAGGCTGATACTGGATATTGCAGGTTCTAGGGACGCAAAAGCGAAGCAGCTCAAGGATCTTGTTGAGAAGACCCTCGCAAAGCTCGAGGAGACCGACAAGGACCAGCACCTAAAGCCCATGAGCTCCTATGACCGCAAGCTGGTTCACGACATGGTTGCTGAGGCAGGAATGGTTTCTGAATCGGAAGGACAGGGGCGAGACCGCCACATTGTCATCCGGAAGCCGTAATGTTTCACGTGAAACTAGGGGGGCTAACTTGACCGAACAAATCGAGCAAGAACCCGACTTTGCCGCGGAACTATTTGGTTCAAGAATTGATTTAGCACGCGGCTACACGCAGCGCCTGGCAGCAGACTCTGAAACCTTTGGGCTGCTTGGACCAAGAGAGCTGCCAAGAATCTGGTCCCGTCACGTAATAAATAGCGCCCTGTTGGCCGAACTGGTTCCTGAGGGCTCAAAGGTGGTTGATGTGGGGAGTGGGGCAGGCCTACCGGGTATCCCAATGGCCATTGCACAACCGGATGCCCAGTTCACACTCGTTGAGCCAATGGAACGCAGGTCAAACTGGATGCAGTCCGTGGTTGATGATTTGGGAATCAGCAACGTGAGAATCCTCAGAGCTCGGGCCGAAGAGGTTACGGAGACAGACTTTGATTTTGCTACCGCTCGGGCAGTAGCCGCCCTGGACAAGCTCCTAAGGCTGCTGACTCCATTGATCAGGTTCTCAAAGCACAAAACAATCATTGCCCTCAAAGGCTCCAAGGCCCCGGATGAGATTGTTGCAGCGAGCAAGAAGCTCGAACTGCTTGGTTATTCACAGCCGGAGGTGCTGACACTCGGTTTAGACAAAGCACCTGAAACTGCAACGGTTGTCAGGACAACCCTGAAATGATTGACGAAGACATGGAAAACCCAGCCGAATCAACCGCCGAGACGCAGCCATCTGTTGCGCCTGGTATGGGATATCCAAATCACAGGGTTGAGACCTCTCCAGAGCCGATTGGCTGGCAGGACCTAAATCTTGAGGGTTTGACAGAGGTTTCACGTGAAACATCGGAGGAACTAAGTGCTGACTGATCATCAGAACACCCCCATCCTCCGGGAGATGACCCAGAACCTAGAGCGGGCGAAGCGAGTTGCACAGATTGAGCTCGAGCCACCTGTGCAAACCAGGGTTATCACCATCTCAAACCAAAAAGGCGGTGTCGGGAAGACCACCACGGCTGTGAACCTGGCTGCCTCGCTGGCTCGTAAGGGCATGCAGGTGCTGGTAATCGACCTGGATCCGCAGGGAAACGCCTCTACCGCCCTTGGAGTCGAGCACCACAGCGGGGTTCTCAGCAGCTACGAGGTAATGATGGGTGAGGCGACGATGCTGGAGGCCGTAAAGCCCAGCACTGAACACCAGAACCTAGTTTGCCTGCCGGCGACAATTGACCTCGCCGGAGCAGAAATTGATCTTGTCGCCAGAGAGGGCAGGGAACGAATTCTGGCTAATGCGCTGCAAGACTACGCAGCAAATAGAGGCGCAAGACTCGACTACGTCTTCATTGATTCCCCTCCAAGCCTTGGACTGTTGACGGTGAATGCCCTTACGGCTGCCACGGAGGTTTTGGTGCCAATTCAGTGCGAGTACTACGCCCTCGAGGGGGTAACCCAGTTGGTATCAAACATTGAACGCATCAAACGCGCTCTAAACCCAACACTTGTTGTCAGTAGCATCCTGCTGACGATGTTTGATAACCGCACAAACCTCAGCGCTGATGTCTCTGCAGAGGTTAGGAAGTATTTCCCAAGCGAAACCCTAAGCACCGTCATTCCGCGCTCAGTGAGGCTCTCTGAGGCCCCAAGCTTCGGCCAAACGGCGATCAGCTATGACCCAAAGAATTCCGGCTCTCTTGCCTACCAGGAGGCCGCAATCGAACTGGCACAACAAGGAGCCCACTAATGGCAGAGGAAAAACGACGTAGCGGCCTAGGAAGAGGCATAGGCTCACTCATCCCCTCGGGTGAACGTGAGGCGGTAGACGTCTTCTTTAGCTCTGAAAACGAGGGTCTGACAGCGGTCCCCGGAGCCAAGCTTGCATACCTTGACCCGAATCGAATCACCCCGAACCCACAGCAGCCAAGAGCAAACTTTGAACCAGAGGCCTTCGCGGAGCTAGTTCACTCAGTTCGTGAGTTTGGAGTGCTGCAGCCGATCGTTGTTAGGCCCAAGGGCTCAGACTTCGAGCTAATCATGGGTGAGCGGCGACTCAGGGCCTCCAAGGAGGCAGGACTGGAGGCGATTCCGGCTGTAATCCGCGAGACCGCCGACGAAAACATGCTTCGGGACGCCCTGCTTGAAAACCTACACAGGGCAAACCTAAACCCCCTGGAAGAGGCAAGTGCCTACAAGCAGCTGCTCGAGGACTTCGGAACCACCCAGGAGCAGCTCGCAGACAGGCTGGGTCGCTCGAGGCCACAGATTACAAACACCCTCCGCCTTCTCAGGTTGCCGATGGATGTGCAGAGCAAGGTTGCATCGGGGGTGCTAAGCGCTGGGCACGCGAGAGCCCTACTCGGTGCACCGAGCGATGAGCTTATGAGCGAGCTAGCAAACCGAGTTGTCCGCGAGGGACTTTCGGTTCGTAGTCTCGAAGAAATCGTCTCTGGGGTCAAGGTGAAGCCAAAGCGACCAGTGATTGTCCCCGGAGGCCGCACAGACATGCTTTCCGAGCTCGCCGATGAGCTAGCCGACTACCTAAACACGGGCGTCAAGATCAATCTGAGTCGTAAAAAAGGCCAAATTCATATCGATTTTGGCTCGGTTGCAGACCTCAGGCGGATTATCGACGAGATCAAGCGCCACTAGCGCAGCGCAACCTCAACCAGGGACAGATAGGTCTCTGATAGCGATTGCCCAGACGCTGCAACGGCCTGCGGCAAAAGCGAAGTTTCAGTCATACCCGGGGTCACATTGGCCTCCAGGAACCACGGCGTCCCCTCCTCGTCCACGATGAGATCGATTCTGCTCAGGTGACGAAGCCTCAGGGCTGAGTGGGCGGCAATTGCGACCTCAGCTGCGGCTTCCAAAACGGTTGCGGGAAGCCTTGCCGGCACGAAGTAGTCCGTTTGGCCAGGGGTGTAGCGCTCGTTATAGCCAAAACTGCCACTCTCAGGCACTATTTCAACGGCTGGAAGGGCCACCGGACCACCACCCAGGTCAATAACGCTAATTGCAAGCTCTGTTCCCTGAACAAACCTCTCGACCATCACCTCGTCACCATAAGCAAAGGCTTCAATCATGGCCTTTGAGAACTCCTTGGCGTTGTTAACCTGATTAACTCCCTGCGCTGAGCCGCTCTGCGCGGGCTTGACTATTAGTGGGTAAGAGAGCTCGGTCGCCACCATCGCAAGCACCGATTCGGCGTTCAATTCTTTGAAAGATGAGCTCGGTAGCGTTATTGAGGTTGGGGTCTGGACACCATGCCGGGCCATGATGATCTTCGCTGTGGGCTTGTCCCACCCGAGCCTGGCCCCGTCTGCCTGCGAGCCGACGTAGCGAATCTGCGCCAGGGAAAGTAGGTCCTGAATGGAACCGTCCTCGCCGACGGCTCCGTGCAGTGTGGACCAAACCACATCTGGCCTAGTGGCCATAAGGTGACCGATTAGTTCGCCGTCTGGTTCGCGAATTTCAACCTGGCAACCTGCATCAGTGAGCGCATCGGCGACGCGACGCCCTGACTTTAGGGAAACGTCACGCTCGTGAGAGATGCCTCCGGCGAGGATCAGTACCCGATGGCTCATTTCGAGGAACCAAAGGTCTCGAGAAGCTCAAGCTGCCTGTCGATAACGTTGGCAAGCCTGTGAATACCCACTTTGACATTCTCCGCAGTTGGATGAGAGAAGCAGATTCTGATGTTTTCGTGGCCTCTGCCGTCTCCGAAGAAGGCAGTGCCTGGCGTGTAGGCAACCAGCTCGGTGACGGCCAACGGAAGCATTTCCTTGCTGTTTAGGCCCTCAGGCAGCGTTAGCCAGAGGAAGAAGCCTCCGGTCGGCTCGGTGGTGTGAAGGCTAGGGAGATACTGTCTGACGGCTTCGAGAGCGGCATCTCGCTTGGTTCGGTAGAGGTTTCGATAGTCAGCGACCTGTTTTTGCCAGTCGCAGGTTGCCAGATACTCGCTCACCAGCATCTGCGCAAAGGTTGCGGGCGACAAAATGGCCGATTCGTTAGCAAGCACGAGCTTTTCCCTGATCGCGGGGGGAGCGAGCACATAGCCAACCCTGAGACCCGGAGAGAGGATTTTGGAGAAGCTGCCTAGGTAGACAACACCCTCGCCGTCAAACGCCCTAAGGGCCTTTGGTGGCCGGTCCTCGAAGTAGAGAAGGCCGTAGGGGTTGTCCTCGACAATCAAGATCCCATGGTCCCTGCAAATCTGCAGAACCCTTTGCCTGCGCTCCTCGGAGAGCGTTACCCCACTTGGGTTTGCGAAGTTTGGAACCACATACAAAAGCTTGATTCTCTTGCCATCGGCCTTCAGGCGCTCGACTGCTTCTTCGAGGGCGTCTGGGCTGAGGCCGTCATGGTCCGTGAAGACGTGTTCGATGTGGGCTTCTTTGTGGCGGAAAATGCCCACTGCCCCGACATAGCTGGGGGATTCGACCAAAACAACGTCACCCTGATCTAGAAAAAGGTCAGAAATTAGCTCGAGAGCGTGCTGGGAACCGGTCGTGATCATCAGGTCCTCGACACTGCCGTGAACCCCGTCGAGCTCCATTATTTGGCAGATCTGCTCCCTGAGCCGCAGGTCTCCCTGACCACCACCGTATTGCAGTGCGTATTGAGGCCTGGAGGACATCAAGGAGTCAAAAGCCGAGCGAATGGCATCGTTGTCCATGGCGCTGACATCTGGCATTCCGCCTGCCAGCGAGACCACCTCAGGCCTTGAGACTACGGAAAATAGCGCACGAACCTCGGAAACGGCGAGGTTCTCTGCTCTTTTGGCATAGGCATGCTTCCAAGAGTCAAAGTTCGTTGCCTGTCCAAGGCGTGTTTCAGTCATTGCGCTCCGTTGGGTTTAGCGCAAAGTCTAGCCAGAATGGCCTTCTAGCTCTAGAGCTAGTTACTTGAGGTATTCGGCGAGCTCTTCGACAAGCGCAGCCTTGGGCCTTGCACCAACTAGCTGCTTTACCAGCTTGCCTCCCTGGAATACTCCCAGCAGCGGGATTCCAGTAACCCCGTACTGCATTGCCAGGTCGGGCTCGTGGTCAACATTTACCTTGGCCACGGTGATCTTGTCGCGATACTCCTCGGCCAACTCGGCCAGGATGGGCGAAATCATGCGGCATGGACCGCACCACTCAGCCCAGAAGTCAACCACCACCGGCTTGTCAGCCTGCAGTACATCGGCCTCAAACTTTTGAGTCGTTGTGTCGATTGGCATTTATTCTCCTTGTAGGGAACTTAGGTAGTGCTCGGCATCGAGTGCCGCTACACAACCAGAGCCAGCTGCCGTAATCGCCTGTCGGTAGGTCGGATCAATCACGTCACCGGAGGCAAATACGCCTGGCAGTGAGGTTTTTGACGTTCTCCCATCAACCTTGATGAAACGATCTGGCGTTAGCTCTACCTGATTCTCAACCAAATCAACCCTCGGGTCATTTCCAATAGCGATGAACAATCCTTCAAGCGCTAGGTCTGTTTTTTCACCCGTCTGGGTGTCCTCGAGGACAACGCCCTCCAGTTTCGCGTCACCCTTTAGCTCAGCAACAGCTGAGTTCCAGATGAACTCGATCTTTGGGTTATCGAAGGAGCGCTGCTGCATGATCTTCGAAGCCTTGAGGCTGTCACGCCTGTGGATTATGTAAACCTTCGAGGCAAACTTCGTTAGGAAATTGGCCTCCTCCATGGCTGAGTCTCCTCCGCCAACCACGGCGATTACCTTGTCGCGGAAGAAGAAGCCGTCGCAAGTCGCGCACCAGCTAACCCCGTGGCCGCTGAGCTCTTTCTCCTTGGGAAGCCCCAGTTCCCGGTAGGCGGCGCCGGTTGAGATGATTACGGACTTTGCCTCGAATGTCTCTCCAGCCCCGGTCTTTACAACCTTGGTCGCACCCTTCAGGTCAACCTCCACCACGTCATCAAAGAGAATCTCGGTGCCAAAGCGCTCCGCCTGGGCCTGGAAGTTAGCCATTAGATCAGGACCCATGAGCCCCTCTGGAAAACCGGGGTAGTTTTCGACCTCGGTGGTTTTCATCAGCTCACCACCGGGCTCGACGCTGCTGGCAATGAGAAGTGGGTTGAGCTGGGCCCTGGCCGCGTAGATCGCGGCTGTGTAGCCGGCTGGGCCAGATCCGATAATGATTACTTCGCGCATTTATTACCTCGAGCGTCCAAACATAGATGGCTATCTATTTATTCCAAGCCTACTTCTTAGCCTGACCAAACCTACCCTTTAGT
>JBDQMQ010000034.1:0-8068 GCA_040262185.1 Aquiluna sp.
TTACTAGACTGTGGTATTCATAACGCCAGAGATTCAATGGTATTCCCGCAAGGAGATGAAAAGATGCCGCAACCAAGGACTGTTCTAGTAACCGGTGGCAATCGTGGCATTGGTTATGCCATTGCGTCAGAATTCGTCGCGCAGGGGCACCGGGTCGCGGTCACCGCTCGCAGCGGAGCGGGCCCTGCTGGTTCGCTTTCGGTCAGTGCAGACGTTACTGACTCGGAGTCGCTTGATGCCGCAATTGCAAAAGTTGAGGCAGATCTTGGTCCAATCGAGGTAGTTGTGGCCAATGCCGGCATTACCAAAGACACTCTGCTGATGCGAATGAGCGACGAAGAATTTGAGTCTGTAATCAATACCAACCTCACCGGCGTTTTTCGAGTAGTTAAGCGAGTCACCAAGTCCATGCTGCGCGCAAAATACGGACGCGTGGTGCTGATTGGATCGGTAGTTGGACTATTGGGAAGTGCCGGACAGGTGAACTACTCGGCAGCGAAGAGCGCTCTTGTTGGAATGGCTCGAAGCATCACAAGAGAACTTGGAGGCAAGAACATCACGGCCAATGTGGTGGCGCCCGGCTTTATCGATACCGATATGACGGCCGAGCTTGGCGAAGATCTTGCGGCAAAGTACCGCTCTCAGATTCCGGCCGGAAGATTTGCTTCCCCTGAAGAGGTGGCAAAGGTTGTTGCCTGGGTGGCCAGCGAGGATGCCAGCTACATCTCCGGTGCTGTGATTCCAGTCGATGGTGGCCTGGGAATGGGTCACTAGGTAGTAGTTTTTAGCAAAAGGTAGGAGACGCATTGGGAATCTTAGAGGGCAAGAAAGTCCTAATCACAGGAGTTTTGACTGAGGCATCAATCGCCTTCTCAGCTGCAAGACTTGCTCAGGAGCAGGGTGCGGAAGTCCTCCTCAGCTCATTCGGCAGAATGCTGCCCATCACCACGAAGATTGCAGAGCGCCTGCCTAAGCCAGCAGAGGTTATCGAGCTTGATGCGACAAACACTGAGCACCTGGCAAATCTTCCGGGGCTAGTCAAAGAGAAGCTTGGATCCCTGGACGGCATTGTTCACGCCATCGCATTTGCTCCGCAGAGCGCTCTTGGTGGAAATTTCATGGAGACCGGTTGGGAAGATGTCTCAACCGCCGTTGAGGTCTCTGCCTACTCTCTAAAGTCCATCACAACAGCTTGCATGCCTGTCCTCAACAACCCCAGCTCTGTTGTTGGGCTCACCTTCGACGCAACCGTTTCCTGGCCAGTGTATGACTGGATGGGTGTCGCCAAGGCTGCCTTCGAGTCGACCTCACGCTATCTTGCTCGCTATGTGGGGGAGCACGGCGTGAGAGTGAACCTGATCTCGGCTGGACCGCTTAGGACCACAGCCGCCAAGGGAATTCCTGGCTTTGCCACCATGGAAGAGCTCTGGACTGGAAGAGCGCCGCTTGGCTGGGACCTAACCGATACCGAGGCTGCGGCCAAGGGTCTGGTGGCGCTTCTCAGCGACTGGTTTCCCGCCACAACCGGAGAGATGATTCACGTCGATGGTGGTCTTCACTCCACCGGTGCCTAGGGGAGTAGCTCGATAACCTGTCCCAGATCTCGCTCGTCGATAACAACGTTGGCGTTTTCGCGCACGATGGGTTTTGCACAAAACGCCACGGAGACCCCTGCAATGGCCATCATTCCCAGATCGTTGGCACCATCACCAATGGCGAATGTCCTATCGAGCGGGATGCCATTGTCCTCGGCCCAGAGCTTTAGATATCTCGCCTTGGCCTCACGGTTAACCAGCTCACCGACAACCTCACCTGTGAGCATTCCATCGTTCACTCCCAAAATGTTGGCCCGTGCGTAGTCAAGATTGAGCTCGAGCTTCAAACCATTTAATAGCTGAATGAAGCCTCCCGATACGGCTGCTGCCAGACCACCTCTTGCGTGGATTTCTTGAATCAGCTCGCTGGCACCTTTTGTCGGCGTGAGGCTCTGTGCGGTTTGCTCAAGTACGGACTCAGGTAGGCCTTTCAAGGTCGCGACCCGTTCAATGAGTGATGTTGAGAAGTCAATCTCGCCTCGCATCGAGCGCTCTGTTATCTCGGCGACCTTTTCCCGATTACCAGAGTGTTCTGCGAGTAGCTCGATCGCCTCTTCGTTGATGAGGGTGGAATCGACATCAAAAACTACTAGGAAGCCAGTCAAGGTGTAACCAAGATGCCCTTCGGCACAACAGTCAGCCCGGACTCGGTAACCGTAAAGCCTCGCTCAAGGTCGCGCTCTCGGTTTACCCCAATGCTCGCCCCGTCTGCTACCACGACGTTCTTGTCCAGAATGGCCTTACGAATTGTGCAGTCCCTGCCCACCTGAACCGCATCAAGCAGCACCGAGTCAGTGACCAAGGAACGCGAACCGACTCTTACGATTGGGGAGAGCACGCTTCTCTCGACAATTCCGCCGGTCACAACTACGCCTAGTGAAACGATGGAATCGTTGGTGCGACCCTGATTGCCCTCGGAGTCGTGAATGAATTTCGCAGGCGGCATGTTGATCTGCTGATTGAAGACTGGCCAATCGGAGTTGTAGAGATTAAAAATTGGCATGGTCGAGATCAGATCCATGTGGGCCTCGTAGTAGGAATCTATGGTTCCAACATCGCGCCAGTAGGACTTGTCTCTGTCGGTAGCACCAGGAATCTCATTGAAAGTGAAGTCGTAGACACCGCACGTCCCAGCATCCACAAAGGCCGGAATGATGTCCCCGCCCATGTCGTGAGATGAGCTCTCGTTGTCCCCATCGCGCTGAATCGCGTCGATGAGGGCTTCAGCATTGAAAATGTAGTTACCCATCGAAACCAGGGCCTGAGAATCGTCTCCTGGAACAGGTTTAGGGTCGCGGGGCTTTTCCCTAAAAGCCGAGATCTTCCCTGGGCTTCTCTCGTCCACTTCGATCACCCCAAACTGACTTGCCAAAGAGATTGGTTGCCTAATGGCAGCAACGCTTGCCTCCATGCCGGACTCGATGTGAGCCTGGAGCATTTGATCGAAGTCCATTCGATAAACGTGATCCGCACCAACCACGACAACGTAGTCAGGGCGCTCATCGCTTAGCGCATTCATGGACTGGAGGATTGCATCGGCGCTGCCGGTGTACCAACGCTTACCCAGCCTCTGCTGAGCAGGGATAGAGGCGACGTAGCCGCCCAGCAGGGGCGACATGCGCCAAGTCTGGGAGATGTGCCTATCAAGAGAGTGCGACTTGTACTGGGTCAACACCACGATTCTTCGCAGTCCTGAATTGAGCAGGTTGGAAAGCGCAAAGTCAATAAGGCGGTAGCTTCCGGCAAAAGGAACAGCGGGCTTTGCCCTATCTGCGGTGAGCGGCATCAGCCGTTTACCCTCGCCGCCTGCGAGGACCATTCCGAAGACTCTTGCCACTGCCATAGCCAAATGTTAGTTGCCTCAGCCCTTACCCGCACTAGCATTTGGATATGCGTGTGGATTTCGTTACCAAGGAGTACCCGCCAAACATCTACGGTGGAGCCGGTGTTCACGTCACCGAGTTGGTCTCGGTTCTTCGCGAGCGAATCGAGGCTCGGGTGCACGCTTTTGGAACCCCAATTGCGGAATCGATGACCTACGGGTATGAGGTTCCTGCTGCAATGCAGGGGGCAAACCCCGCTCTTCAAACCATGGCAACGGACCTAGAGATAGTAAAGAATTTAGCTGGCGCTGATTTGGTCCACAGCCACACTTGGTACGCAAACTTTGCCGGTCACATCGGTTCTATGCTGAATTCGATACCGCACATCATCACCGCACACTCGCTCGAACCGCTTAGACCCTGGAAGCGTGAGCAGCTAGGTGGTGGCTACGAGGTTTCCTCCTTCATTGAGCAAAGTGCCTACGAGCAGGCGACCAGTATCATCGCTGTTTCCGCGGGTATGCGAGCCGACATTCTTGCTTCCTACCCCCAGCTCGATGCGAAAAAGGTAGAGGTAGTTCACAACGGCATCGACTCAAACAAGTGGCAGCCAACCGTGGATGAAGGTTTGCTGAGGCACCACGGCATCGATCCGAACCGACCAATTGTCAGTTTCGTCGGTCGCATCACCAGGCAGAAGGGCCTCACCTACTTCCTCAGGGCGGCAAGAGCGCTGCCCAAGGATGTTCAGCTGGTGCTCTGCGCAGGCGCTCCAGATACACCAGAAATTCTCTCTGAGGTAGAGCAGCTGGTTGCCGAGCTTAAGCGGGAACGCGATGGGGTTGTTTGGATTCCTGAACACCTTCCCCAAAAGCAGCTTGCGGCAATTTTGACCGCTACCGACCTATTTGTCTGTCCATCAATCTATGAGCCGCTTGGCATCGTGAACCTCGAGGCCATGGCATGCGGGGCAGCCGTTATCGCCACCGCAACCGGAGGAATTCCAGAGGTTGTGGTTCCGGGGGAGACAGGCTGGCTGGTTCCAATCGATCAGGTGTCCGACGGCAGCGGGACTCCCAAGGAGCCTGAGAAATTCATCACCGACTTTGCTGGCACGCTTGTAACAGCTATCGAATCCGACAACCTTAAAAAGTACGGCAAAGCCGGCAGAGAACGTGCAATAAATGAATTTAGCTGGGAGACCATTGCGACTCGCACGCTAGAGGTCTATAACCAAGCCCTGCAGGGCTAGGATTTTGCCGATGGCAAAGGTAATCGATCTTCAGAATGTAGTTGTAAAGCGCTCAAACAGGGAGATTCTGAAAGCCATCAACCTCTCCCTCGACGCATCCGAGCGCTGGGTAATTCTTGGACCAAACGGAGCAGGAAAAACTACCCTGCTTAGGGTTTTGGCTGCGCAAATTCAGCCCAGCTCAGGCAGGGCCATGATCCTCGATGAAAACCTCGGCGAGGTCAATGTTTTTGAACTTCGCACCCGAATTGGATTCGCATCAAGCGCGCTAGCTGCACAAATACCAAACAGCGAGAGCGTCCTAAACGCAGTAATGACAGCAAGCTATGGAATCACGGGCCGCTGGCGGGAGGAGTACGACGCGATAGATGAGCGCCGGGCAAGAAGGGTCTTGGCCGAGTGGCAGCTAGCCGAGTTTGAAGACCGACCAATCGGGACGCTAAGCGACGGAGAGAAAAAGCGTGTTCAAATCGCAAGGTCGATAATGACCGACCCAGAGCTGTTACTGCTTGACGAACCGGTTGCAAGTTTGGACATGGCAGCGCGCGAGCAGACCATTAGCCTGCTCTCCGGTTACGCCATGTCGGAAACGGCACCTGCCATGGCCATGGTCACTCACCACATTGAGGAAATTCCTGCCGGCTTCACCCACGCCCTGCTTTTGCAGGACGGAGCAGTGGTGGCCCGGGGAGAAATCGCAAGCACTTTGACTTCCGAGGCAATCTCGGAGACCTTTAGGTACCCGCTAAGAGTGACCCAGGAAGACGGCCGCTTCAGGGCAACCGCACGCTAGCGCTGAGGAATCGAATCTGCTAGGCTTTGGCGCTGTTGCTCAAAGCAACAAAACTCTCAAAAAAGGAAATCATGAAGGCTGATATTCACCCAAGCTACGGACAGGTCATATTCCGCGACCTAGCGTCCGGCGTTGCCTTTCTAACCCGTTCAACCCTCACCAGCGACAAGACTATGGAGTGGGAAGACGGAAACACCTACCCGGTCTATGACGTTGAGATTAGCTCCGCTAGCCACCCGTTCTACACAGGCAAGCAGCGCATCATGGACTCTGCAGGTAGGGTCGAGCGCTTCAACGAGCGTTACAAGAACTTCGGCTAATTCTTTATTGGCCAACCCAATTCCGCCCGGAAATCCGGGCGGTTTTGCTTTTTAAGGAACTCTTGCATCGATAGCTGCCACTCGTCTGCCCAGCGAGCCTGGAGGTCGTGAAGCTCGCCGAGATCAATGTCGAGCTCCGGGTATTTTGCAGCCATCCGTTGAGCAAGCTGGCCTGCTGCAACAGCATCTGCGGTTGAGTTGTGGGCATCAGAAAGTTCCACTTTGTAGATTGCCGTCAAAGTCGCAAGATTCTTTTTGCCACTGCGGTATCTCTCGAGCTTGCGATCAATAACTAGGGGATCGATTACAGGCTTTGGGTCTAGCGGCTCGAGCGAGTATCTCAGGGCTTCTGAGCGCAGGATGCTGAAGTCATAGGAGGCATTGAAGGCAACCAGAGGCATCTGTAGGTTCAGACTTCTGAGTAGCTCGACAATCTCTCTTACAGAGCTAGCTGGTTCGGCGCCTTTTTCTCTGGCCAAATCCGTAGTCACGCCATGGACGCGGCTTGCGGCCTCAGGGATCTCGATTCCGGGGTTTACAAGCCATTCGGTGACGCTCTCGGTCTCACCGTTTTGATTGATGACTGCGACACACGCGGTCACAATCCTTGAGGTATTTAGATCTAGACCCGTGGTCTCCAGGTCAAATACCGCAAGGCGCTTAGCCCAGCTTGGCATCTGGGGGTCAAAGTCAAAATCGAGCAAGTTCTTAATCTCCTGAGAGCACCCTATTGCAGGGCTTCGGGGAACCTAGACTTGTGCCGTGCAGGTGTTGAAAAGTTCTCCGCAAAGCCTTTTTAGGCTCGCCGAGCTTAGGCTCAAGCGAAGAGATGTCGGATCTACCGCCACTTGGCACCTAGGTGATGGCGGGCCGCGGGTGCTCCTTATTCATGGCTTTCGGGGCGATCACCACGGACTTCTTGGGGTGGCGGGCGCTCTGCCGCAGGTGCGATTTACGATTCCCGATCTTCCGGGGTTTGGAAAGACTCCGGCTATGGATTCGGAGCACAACCTCGAAAACTACGGCAGCTGGCTAGTTGATTTCGTGAAGGCATCTGGTGACTACGACCTAATTCTTGGCCACAGCTTTGGCTCGCTGGTTGTGGCATCGGGATTTAGCAAGGGCCTTGCCATCGAGAAAGTTGCCCTTCAGAATCCCATCACGACTCGTGCGAGCGAGGTTGGCTCGAGAGCTAACAAATTAGCTGACCGCTACTACGAAATGGGGTCCCGGGATGGCTCCAACCTCCTTTCATCACAGGCGGTAGTGAGAGGGATGTCTGTAGCGCTAGCGAAGACAAGAAACCTCGGAGTTAGAAGGTTCATCCATAAACAGCACTCCAGCTACTTTTCGGTTTTTGAAAGCAACCGGGTGGTCGCAGAAGGCTATCGGGCGGCTAGTCGCGGAAATGTCCTCGATTTTGCCGATCACCTTCCCACCAAGCTGCTTGCGATTGCGGGGGATAGGGACGTTGTAGCACCTTTGGAGGGCCAACTTGAGCTTGCAAGGGTGACCGGGGCGGATCTTCGCGTTCTCAAAGGCGTTGGACACCTAACCCACTACGAGCGGCCGTCAGAGGTCGCCAACCACCTAAGCGAATACCTGGTGGCCTAATGGAGGGTATTTGGTTTGACGGCAGGTACATAAACCCCACCAAGCCAGATGGCATTACCAGCTTTTCCCTCGGGCTGATTGAAGCGGCGTTGAAACTGGCTCCTCTTACGGTGATGGTGGATAGTCAGCAGAAGGCTGAACTGCTGCCAAAAAGCGACCGGCTTCGCATCTATTTCACAAACCCAGTTGCCTCACCGAAAGAGCTTTTCTCCACTCGAAAGCTAAACGGGGAGGGAATCAAGGTTTTGTTCTCTCCCATGCAGACCACAAGCGGCCTGGGAAGAAACTTCAAACTGGTCTATACCCTCCACGATTTGATCTACTATCGCCACCGCACGCCTCCCGCAAATTTCAATCTCTTTATCCGCATCGTTTGGTTCTTTTATCACCTGAGCTACTGGCCACAGCGCAGAATTCTCAACCTCGCTGACGCTGTTGCAACCGTCTCGGAGACAACAAGAGACCAGATGCTCAGGCATCGACTCACTAGGCGCCCGATCTATGTGATCCACAACGCCGCACAAGCACCCGAGCGAATAGAGAAGGCAAACCGCCACGATTCAAAGTACTTGGTCTACATGGGTAGCTTCATCGGCTACAAAAACGTTGAGACGCTTATCAAGGGCATGAAGTACCTCTCAGATCACACTCTGGTTCTGCTAAGCCGGATC
>JBDQMQ010000035.1:0-8047 GCA_040262185.1 Aquiluna sp.
CATCACCGCAGCAGACAGTTGGGCATCAAGCCTTCGGTCCCAGTGGACGTAGCTGCCAACTCCCGGTGGCATGCCGTAGACGAGAGTCTCGACAACACCTCCCAGGGTGTCGCCAGAGGCATGACAGTCGTCAATCTCAGCAACCATTGCCGCAGAGGCTTGCTTGTCGAAACAGCGCAGCGGATCGGCGTCGAGCGCCTGCACATCCTTTGGTCTTGGAAGCGACTCACTCTTATTTGTCACCGGGCCGATTGCAACGGTGTGGGTGACTAGCTCGATTCCAAGCTCGCGTAGGAAGTTCTGCGCAATTCTCCCCAGTGCAACCCTCGTAGCTGTCTCTCTTGCACTTGCGCGCTCGAGGACGGGTCTGGCCTCATCAAACCCATACTTCTGCATCCCAGTGAAGTCTGCGTGTCCGGGTCTAGGCCTGGTGAGTTTGGCGGCTCTGCCACCAGTTAGCTCGGCCTCATCAACTGGGGCGGCGCTCATCACGGTCTCCCACTTTGGCCACTCAGTGTTGGCGATTCTCAGCGCAATTGGGCCTCCCTGAGTAAGGCCAAAACGGATCCCGGTTGAAAGTGTGACCTCGTCCTGCTCGAACTTCATTCGGGCCCCACGGCCATAGCCGAGTCTTCTTCGAGCCAACGCGTCTTGAATGTCCTCAGCTAGAACTGGCACACCGGCTGGGAGGCCCTCAATGACCCCAATTAGCTCGGGGCCATGGGATTCACCTGCGGTCAGCCATCTAATCATCTGACCATTCTCCCACGTCTAGAGCTGAGCGCATTGCAGCCACCACAGCTTCCTCATCCTCCAGTGGCGACTCGAATTGCCCGGTTCTAAACAATCTCTGTTGACCCACCGCCTGCCAAAGCAGCATCTCCAGGCCTGAAATGCTTGACGCAAAGTGGGAGCCAGTGCCTTTATTTGCATATGCGACATCTAGGAGCACTCCATCGTAAGCGGTTCCCAACAGCGGTTCCAGAGCACCTGCAGGCAACGTTGAAACCACGAGGTCGCAGCTAAGAGCGTCATCCAGGGAAGAGACTCTCCCGCCGTAGCTTTCTGTAATGGCCATTGCACGATCGCTATTTCTTGCCCAGACGAAGAGATCAGAATCTTCGAAGGCAACCGCAGCACTTCGTGCGGTCGCCCCGTTACCCAAGATAGCTACTGTCTGAAAAGTAAGATTTGCAACTGCTTGTTGCAGCCCCATGACGTCGGTGTTGTAACCAAGCCAAGCACCTGATACGCGAATCAAGGTGTTCGCAGCCCTACTGGAAATTGCAAGCGGGTGCAGTTGCTCGGCCACATCCAGCGCCTCTTCCTTGAGTGGCATCGTCAGCGAGAGTCCCCGCCAGCTCTCGTCCAGTGTCGAAACATAGTTCGCCAAACCTCCAGCAAGCTCATGTGCGTCGTAGCTGGCTTCTATGCCAGATGCGGCGAATGCGGCTCTGTGCAGGACGGGCGACTTAGAGTGGGCAATTGGTGAGCCCAGGACTGCGTAGTTACTAGTCATCCCAACCCGGATTATCTCTTAGCCACTGCCTATAAAGCTCTGCAGCACGCTCATGCTCAATCAGCGTCTCGGAGAACACTGTTTCTCCGGTTGCAAGGTTGATAGAAACAAAATAGAGCCAGTCTCCGGCTACAGGGTTTATCGCTGCATCAATGGCCGCGGCTCCTGGCGAACTTATTGGGCCAGGGGGCAAGCCAGGGTATACGTAGGTGTTGTAGGGGTTTGCAGTATCCGCGAGACCCTCCTGGAAACTTTCTATCGAACCCTCGTAGTAGTACTTCACCGTCGGGTCAGACTGGAGTGCGATGTTTCTCTCTAGCCTGTTGCTAAAAACAGTAGAGATTTTGTACATGTCGTCCTCGGCGCGTCCCTCAAGCTGAATTATTGAGGCGAGAGTGAGGTACTCAAAGCCGTCCTGGACACCAAGACCATGTCCCTCAAGTTCGGCATCCATACGAGCGAGCATTGTGTCGATCACCGTGCGCTCGTCGACGCCAGGATCAAAGGTGTAGCTTGCGGGAAATAGCCATCCCTCAAGTGTTTCACCAGGTCGCTCGGCATTTGCCAGCGCAATGGCCTCGAGCAGCTTGTCTTCGGAGAGACCCAGTTCGGCTTCTAACACGGAAACAATCTCAACAAGCTGGAGGCCCTCAGGGATTGTGACCTGAACAACAACCCGGTTCTCTCCTGCAAGGAGGATTTGCAGAGCTTCTAGCCCTGGTATCTGGGTTGGGAACTCAAAGTGTCCCGGATAGATAGTCAGCTCAACGTTAAGCATGTCTCTGTAGATGGCATCAAAGCTCTTGATCACGTCTGCCTCGACAAGCTTGCGAGCTACGTCTTCACCGGTGTCGCCCGCTTCAATCACAACCACAACAGGTGGACCAGGGTTGCCGTCGTAGTCCTCTACGCTAAAGCGACTGATAATTGCCCCGACGCCTCCTGCAAAGGCATCTCTGAAGGCAAAGTAGCCTGCCGTTAGACCTCCACCAACAATGGCTATTGAAACCAATGCAGCTACCCAGGATCGTGCGCGCTTTGGCTTCTGCTCCGTGGCCTCGAACTCGTCAAGCATCGAAATCCCCAATTTTGATTGCCGATTGCGGTGATTCCAAAGCGAAATCCAGAATCGCTCTAGCACTCTCGGCATCAATCATTGACTTGGACTGCTTTGCACTTCTACCTGCCTCACGGAGCAGGCGCTGTGATGAGACTGTCGATAACCGTTCATCAATTACGAATACCGAAGCATCCGTTATCGCTGCAAGCTCACGGGCAAAATCGGCAGCCATCTCAGTGCTTTTGGTACGCTCACCGGACAGCGAGAGTGGAAGGCCTACGAAGATCTCACCGACACTCTTTTCGGCCGCAAGTTCCGCTAGGAGTCTCGCCGCGGAGTCCTTCGCAGCCAGAGTGTCATGGGCGAGAGCGAGGGAACCCTCAGATAGTGCCACGCCTATTCTCACGGCCCCTACGTCGATTCCCATGGACCTCAAAGCATTGCCTTAGCCTCGGCAATTGCTTGCTCAAGCTTTGCGAGTTCAGGACCACCGCCCTGGGCAAGGTCTTTCTTGCCTCCGCCGCCGCCACCTAGAACCTCAGCTGCGGTCTTTGCCAGCGCTCCGCAGTCTTTGCCTGAAGCAACGGCTTGGTTCCCGGCTGCGACCATTACCGTGGCGCGGTCAGAAGAGCTTGCCCCGAGAATTACCACTGAGTCGCCTCCGATACGCTCACGCAACTGAAGGGTGAGCTCCCTAAGCGAATCAGAGGCTAGTTCTCCAACAGATGCTGCCACAAGCTTGCTACCGGAAACCTCAGTGGCACTAGCTAAGAGCTCGGGAATAAGGGCCATGGCGGCCTTGGTATTCGCCTCGGCCAGAAGTTTTTGAGCGCGCTTTACGTCTTCCAGAGCTTCGGAAATCTTTGTCTCCACCTCGGCTGCGGGTGCCCTGAAGCCAGCAGCGATGCGGCGAATAGTATCTCTGTGCTGTACCAGGGACCTCAGCGCGTCGATGCCGACCTCGGCCTCGATTCGGCGACTTCCCGAACCGACTGAGGACTCTCCTGTAATTGAGACCAAGCCAATCTGGGCGGTACGGGTCACATGTGTTCCGCCGCATAGCTCGCGTGACCAGGGACCGCCAACCTGTACCACCCGGACCATCTCATCGTAGGTCTCATCAAAGAGAGCAATTGCTCCCCAAGTCTTTGCCTCAGGCAGTGTCATGAACTGCGCACTGACGGCTAGGTCTGAACGAATCGCCAGGTTTGAGATCTCTTCAATTTCACTCTTGGTAGCTTCGCTGAGGGCCTCGCCCCAAGCAAAGTCAAGCCTCATGTAGCCGGGCTTGTTGAAGGACCCAGACTGGAGTGCCTGGGGACCTAGTACCTGCCTAAGAGCCGCGTGTATGACGTGAGTGGCGCTGTGGGCTTGGCAGGCGCCGAGTCGCCATTGAGCATCTACCTTTGCAAGCGCCTTAGATCCTTTAGAAATCTCACCTGAAACCACTCGAACGCTGTGAGAAAAGAGACCTCTTACCGGTTTCTGGACATCCAGCACCTCAAGTTCAAAGCCGTCCCCGACAATGACGCCTGCATCCGCCGCCTGACCTCCAGACTCTGCATACAAAGAGGTTCGATCGAGGATTACCTCACCCATCTCTCCTTGCTGCATTGACTGTACGGCACTGCCCTCGCGAATTAGTCCGAGCACCTTACCTTCGGCCTCTAGGGATTCGTAGCCTGCAAAGTCGGTGGCACCGGCTAAGCGAAAGTCGCTGTAGACCTGAAGTCCAGCACCGCCTGTCTTCTTGGCCTTTGAGTCAGCCTTGGCACGGTCTCTCTGTTCTTGCATCAGTTCGTCAAACCGAGCCCTATCAACCTCAAGATTGCTCTCGCCTGCAATCTCAACGGTGAGGTCAATTGGGAACCCATAGGTATCGTGAAGGAGGAATGCAGTCTCGCCATCAAGTAGCTTTGAGGCTTTGCTGATGGCCTCTGAGAGCACGGTAGATCCGGTTTCCAGTGTCTTTCGGAAACCACTCTCTTCCTGAATTGCGGCACGCTTAACTCGATCAAAACTCTCACCAAGCTCTGGGTAGGCCTCAACCATGGCCTTATAGGACGTCGTGAAAAGCTCATCGAACGTTGGATTATCTATGCCTAGAAGCCTGAGCGCCCTGACCGAACGTCTGAGCAGCCGGCGTAGCACATAGCCACGCCCTTCGTTGCTTGGTGTGACGCCATCACTCATCAGCATCAGTGAAGATCGAATGTGGTCTGCGATGACTCGCATCCGCACATCATCTAGCTCATTTGCTCCATAATCCTTATTTGACAGCTGGCTGACCAAGTCGATAAGCGGCTTGACCTGGTCGATCTCGTAGATGTTTTCCACTCCCTGGAGGAGGAAGGCGACTCTTTCGAGGCCCATTCCAGTGTCGATGTTCTTTTTGGGGAGCTCCCCCAGAATTTCAAAGTGATCTTTGGTGCCGCCATCTGCTCGTTCATACTGCATGAAGACCAGGTTCCAAATTTCGATGTAGCGGTCCTCGTCGGCCTCGGGGCCACCCTCAACTCCGTATTCGGGCCCCCTGTCGAAATAGATCTCACTGCAGGGGCCTGCCGGGCCGCGTTGACCCGTTGACCAATAGTTATCGGCCATGCCGCGCTTTTGAATACGCTCCTTGGGAATCTCGGTCTGCTCCAGCCAGTACTGGATTGACTCCTCGTCATCTTTATAGACAGTTACCCACAGCTTCTCTTTGTCAAAGCCGTAGCCGCCATCCTCAACGGCGTTTGTCAATAACTCCCACGCGAAGGATATGGCCTCCTTCTTGAAGTAGTCACCAAAGGAGAAGTTTCCATTCATTTGGAAGAAGGTGCCGTGCCGAGTGGTCTTTCCAACCTCCTCGATGTCGAGGGTCCTAACGCACTTCTGGACGCTAGTAGCGCGCTCATAGGGCGCTGGCAGCAACCCGGTCATGTAGGGAATGAATGGCACCATCCCAGCGACGGTGAACATCAGGGTGGGGTCCTGGCTCACCAGCGATGCACTAGGAACGACGGTGTGGTTCTTCTTCTCGAAGAACTCAAGCCAACGCCGCTTTATCTCAGCGGTCTTCATCTACTTTTTGTTGGTAGTTGGGCGCTTGGCTGGCTTGTTTAGCTCTTCTTCACGTTCGCGGTAGCCGTCAGCAACCGCAGCACCGAAGTCCTTGGCCGCCTCATAGATCTCATCTACAGCCTGCTGCGCTTTTGGGTTATCACGAAGCTGAACAACAGCGAAAGCGCCAAGTCCAATACCCGCGAGGAACCATGAGAGTCTCGACATTTTCTACCTCCGCTTTCCCAGGGTCTTAGCCACACCCTGGACGACACCGACAAGTTTAGTTAGTGGAGCTCCAACAGATGCTGTGAATACCGCCACAAGAGAGTTGATGTTCTCGGTGACCTGCTCAACATCCTCGGTTATCTGATCAATTCGCTTTAGCTGCCGGTTTGCCTCTGTCATGGTGGTTTTAGCCTCATCGAGCAGCGGCTCAAGTTCGTTGTTGAAGATGCGAACTGTGCGGGCAGATTCGTCGATTAGCCGTCCCAGCTTCACAAGCGGCAAGCCTAGGAATAGCACCAGCAGCGCTATCGCGCCACTGATGATGATTCCCGCTAGTTCACCGCCGGACAAGTTACTTACCTAGCTGCGTAGTACTCAACCACAAGCTGAACATCACAGGTCACTGGAACCTCAGCGCGCTTTGGCTTGCGAACGAGTGTGGCGTGGAGCTTGTCCAGCTCAACGGATAGGTACTCGGGGACAGCTGGAAGTACATCTGCGTGACCACCCGCAGCTGCAACCTGGAAAGGCTCAGTGCGTTCGCTCTTCTCGTGGACGTGGATCATCTGGCCCGGCTTGACCCTAAACGATGGCCTGTCAACACGCTGACCATCCACGAGGATGTGGCGGTGAACAACCAGCTGACGGGCCTGAGCCATAGTGCGGGCAAAACCAGCACGCAAGACAAGTGCATCTAGTCGCATTTCCAGAAGTTCAACCAACGTCTCACCGGTTAGACCTTCGGTGCGCTTGGCCTCCTGGAAGGTCTTACGAAGCTGTGCCTCGCGAATTCCATACTGTGCGCGTAGTCTCTGCTTCTCGCGAAGACGAACTGCATAGTCCGAGTCTGACTTACGCTTGGTGCGGCCGTGCTGTCCTGGCCCGTAGGGGCGCTTTTCCATGTATTTCGCAGCCTTCGGAGTCAGTGCGATTCCGAGCGAGCGCGATAGGCGCGTCTTACTGCGTGTTCTTGATGTCTTAGACAAAAAGGTACCTCTCAAATAACTTGTTTTTGGATTTTGCTCTAATTCCAGCCGCTGAATCCGAGCAACCCGAAAATCTTAGCAGTCTGGAAACTACTTGTCACTAGGGCCGAGAATCTTCCTGATCTGCTCTAGTCGCTCGCCCAGGGTCTTTTCAAAGCCGTGAGTGCTTGCAACGTAGTAGTTTGGCGCATCCGAATAGTGCTGAGGGATGATGCCAGCATCTGCATCATGTGGATACCTATAACCAGATGCTCCAGTGGACCGCAGCGCTGGTGGTATGACTGGGGTGAGTCCATTCTTGACATCCGCGATAGCGGCATCAATTGCGACATAGGCCCTGTTCGATTTAGGTGCGAGGGCAAGGTAAATAGTGGTCTGGGCCAGCGGTATCCGCCCCTCTGGCATTCCGATCTTCTCCACAACCGAAGCACAAGCCTCTGCGACCACCATCGCCTGTGGATCAGCCAGTCCGATGTCCTCGCTGGCCAATATCATCAGTCTGCGAGCGATAAACCTTGGGTCCTCTCCCCCAACAATCATCCTTGCGAGGTAGTGCAAAGCGCTGTCGGCATCGGACCCACGAACACTTTTTATAAATGCGGAGATGGTGTCGTAGTGCTGATCGCCGTCTGGGTCGTAGGCAAGGCTTAGGTTAGCGGTGTCTTTGACTACGTCGACTGTTATCTGCTTGGCACCTCGGTTACAAGAAGCTTCAAAGATTGCAAGGGCGCGTCTTGCATCTCCCTGCGAAATTGTTGCGATGTATTCGATGGCATCTTGTGCGACCTCAAGCGCCTCGAACTCGGGCTGATTCGATGCTCTTTCGAGGATGGTTCTGAGGTCTTCCTTGTCATGAGGCTCAAGGGCTATGACAAGGGATCTGGAAATGAGAGGTTTTATAACGCTGAAGCTGGGGTTTTCGGTGGTCGCGGCGATCAGAGTGATTATTCCGGACTCAACGGCGCCTAGAAGCGAATCCTGCTGGGCCTTGGAGAATCGATGTATCTCATCGAGGAATAACACTGTGGGTCTCTCAAAGCTGTCCCTAAGCGCCTTGGCTTCGCTTATGACATCCCTGACCTGCGAAACAGAACTGTCCACGGCACTTAGCTCCACATACTTTGACGAGCCGGTGTGGGAAATCATTCTGGCAAGTGTCGTCTTACCGCTGCCAGGTGGACCCCAGAGCAGTACAGAGCTCATTGATTT
>JBDQMQ010000036.1:0-7919 GCA_040262185.1 Aquiluna sp.
CAGCAGCTGCTTGAACCAAAGCTCATAGACCTGGTGGATGGTTATGAAAAGTAGCTCATCATGCTCGGGGCCCTCACTTAGTGGTTCTTGGAGCTCGAGTAGCTCATCGACCTTGAGATAGGAGATGTAGGTTACGTGCTTATCGTGAGTCATTTTCTTCCTTAGGTAACCCGGTTGCCATCCATCGAGACCTGCTTGTAGTCGCCGGACGCGACAAGATCTCGAAGCCGCTGAAAGCCTTCAAAGACCTCTTCAAAACTTGTTGGGAGCGGAGAGATCGCCAACCTGATCGCTTCTGGCTCTCGGTAGTCGGGGATTACCTTCTTGAGTTTCCTTAGGGCCAGGGCTATTTGCTTGGCATCCTTGTGCTTCAAAATGATGTGTCCTCCTCGCTCGGAGGCTTTCTCAGGTGTAGCGAGGGTGAATCCCAGTTCAGCGAGCCACTGCTCGCTAAGGGCAATCATCAGCTGAGTTCCCAATGCGGCTTTGGCTTCAATGTTTGCAATGCCCGCATCGCGAATCATTTCGAAGGCAACCTCCACCCCTCTGATGCCAATGATTGAGGGCGAGGCGATCTGAAAGCGTCGGATCTCGTCACTGGGCTCAAAGTACGCACCCATCTCAAACTGTTTTTCCTGGGCGAACCACCCCTGAATTGGAACCCTGAGCTTTGGTTGCAGTTCCTTTCTGACATAGAGCCAGGCGGGGGAGCCGGGGCCTGAGTTTCCATACTTGTAGGTGCAGCCAACAGCTAGGTCAACTCCGTTTGCATCTAGATCAAGCTGAATCGAACCGACCGCGTGAGAGCAGTCCCACACAACCAAGGTTCCAAAGCTTCGCGCTAGCTCGGTAATGGCCTTGATGTCTTGTCTGCAGCCGGAACGGTAGTTGATGGCCTGCAGGGTGAGAAGAGCCACATCCTCGTTCAGGTGTGGCTTGAGTAGCTCGGGAGTTATGAGTTCGTGAGTCGAGTCGATGGAGATTGCACCTGGCCCACCAGAGCCGTCGGTATCCAGGGTTACCAGGTCCAAACCGTATTGCTCCGCTATTCCTGCCAGGACGTAGCGGTCGGTTGGAAAGTTGGAGGAGTCGATAATGATCTTCTTGCGACCGGGTCTTGCCTTTATTGCCGCTGCACAGAGTTGGTAGAAGTTCACACTGACCGTGTCGCAAACTAAAACCTGTCCCGCTGAGGCTCCAAGCGCAGCCTCGCCCACCAGATCTCCTGCGGTCTGGGCCTGGTCTATCCAGTGGCTCCAACCATCTACGAGCTCGTGACCCCACTCGTCAGTGAGAAAGCTGCTTACCTCTTCGATGGTCCGCTTCGGAAGCCGCCCGAGGGAATTGCCGTCCAGATAGCAAACATCTGGATCTGAGAAGTGAAAAAGGTTGCGAAAGCTCGCCAGCTTGTCTTCGCTGTCTAATTTGCGGACAAAATCGATGTCCAGCTGGGAGGGAAACTCCATCCCTTCACTCTACTCAGACTAGGAGCTGGTGTTTGGCCAGTTCTGCATACAGCGGCGTGCTCTTTACAAGCTCCGAGTGGGTGCCGACACCAAGAATCCGGCCATGCTCCAACACGATGATCTGGTCTGAGTCAACCACCGTCGAGAGCCTGTGGGCAATCACGAGTAGCGTCCTATCCTGAGCGACGGCATCTATTGCCTCTCGCATGCGCTGCTCGTTAGGGCCATCGAGAGCGCTGGTGGACTCGTCAAGCAGCAGAATCGGAGGCTTTGCCAAGAGTGCGCGAGCAATGGCAAGGCGCTGCCTTTCACCTCCCGAGAGCATGATGCCGTCTTCACCAACCTGGGCGTCAAGACCCTTGGTGTCTCGACCCAGTACTTCCTTAAGGTTTACCTGTCCCAGAACCTCTTCCAGCTCTTCATCGGTGGCGTCAGCCCGACCCAGCAGAAGGTTGTCTCGGATGGTGCCGGCTAGAACGGGTGCGTCCTGCTCGACATACCCAAGCTGTTCACGCAGTGACTTTCTAGAGAATTCGGTGACGTCTTGCCCATCGAGCATTATCTTTCCGCCGGTCGGCTCATAGAATCGCTCAATCAATGAGAAGACCGTGGACTTTCCTGCACCTGAGGGTCCAACCAGCGCAACTCTTGAACCGCGCTCAACCTTGAAGCTAATGCCCTTGAGGATTGGCTGAGGCTCCTCATCTTCATCCTCTTGGTAGTGGAACTCGACACTCTTGAACTCAATAGCAGACTTGTTCTTTGCAAGTCTGTGGTCGCCAACCGGGGTTGGTTCCTCCTCGTCAAGCACCATGATCTCTTGAATCCTGGCCAGGGCACCGAGCGCTCCCATGATTGAGGTGTAGGCACCAAAAGCTGAGATAAGCGGACCAACCATAAAAAACAGCAGAATCACAAACGTCACCAGCGAGGCAATGGTGGTGGCACCGGTTGCAACCCTTAGGCCGCCAAAACCGAGCACCACAATAAAGGCGGTGTTGAAGGCGACCTGGGCTATGGGAGCAACAGCTGCCGATAGCTTGGCAATCGAAAGCCCCTGGTCGTAGGCCTCACTGGCGTCCTTATAGATTTCCTCGGTTTCTCGCTCTTCTGCTCTAGCAGCCCGAATTGTCCTAATTGCACTCAGCGCTCTCTCCACGGCAGCTGACATCTGCCCAACCTTTTGCTGGGCCTTGGTGGTTGCGCGTCGAATCTTGCGGCCGGTGAAGCTGATCGCGAAGACAGCGGTGAAGACAACCAGGAGCGTCGAGCCAAGCAGAATCGGGTCAATAAAAGCCATGACGATAATCGCTCCCACAAACTGCAAGAGCCCGCCAAGGGCATCAACCAGACCCTGGGTCAATACGGACTTCAGGAGCGTGGAGTCTGATCCCACCCTGGACACCAGGTCACCAAGTCTTCTCTTGTCGTATTGCCAGATTGGCAGGCGAAGAAGTCTTGCTACCAGTGCTTTGCGCGTGTCTAGCACAACACCTTCACCGGTTTTGTAGAGAAGGTAATACTGGAAGGCATTCACTAGTGCGCTGGTAATTACCAAAACCACGATCGCGATCGCGAGATTGCCAAAGCCGATTGATTGCTCAACCGCAGTTATCAGCTGTCCTATGAGAAGAGGCTGGGCAAGTGCGAGTGCAGAGCCTAGAACCGAAAGCCCGAGCGCAAGCGCAAGGGCTTTGCGATGGGGCTTTAGGTAGGGGAAGAGGTCCTTTATTGAAGATCTGGGTCCCTTATATTCGCGCGAGCGGGGGTTCTGCGTGGGGTCTGAGTAGTACTCGCTCACTTAGTCCTTGGCTCTCTCGTTGTGGAACGGATCGTTGTAAATAGCCTCGTTTAGAAGGTAATTAATCTCTGTAAAGGCTAACGCTTGAGTGTATGCCGTTCTCTCTGAGAACCTGCTGAAATCTAACCCAGCTAATGCTTTGGCGGCAGTCTTACTATTTAGCCTCAGGAACATCATGGTGGTGTTGGGCTTTCTATCGAAGCTCTCCAGCACCGTTCCGCAGCCATAGCCGAAAACCCTGAGTGCGATATCTGCCTCCTGCGGGGAGCACTTCTCAACAAGCCTGTTGTCCGGCACCAAAACCTTCTCGCGCGGTTTGTCCCTCCGCTGCCAGATCTGGAAGCAGGTGCGGAGACCATTTTTCTGTCGAATCGGGTCGCCTGCTTTGTCCTCATAGGAGACAAAGACATCGCTGTCGTGAACCAGGTGGAAGCGAAGGTCTAGGCGGTTAGTAACACTCCACTTTCGCCAGGATCGTGGGACCAGGAAACAGATGGTCTGACTGAATTTTGCTGCGTGATTGAAAAATGGAATCGAGAGTGCGTTGTTTCTCCCGAAGGGTGGGTTGGTGATGGTGACCAGGTTGGTCTCGGCGAATTCGCTCTCTAGAAAATCTGCCTGTTGGATGGTTGCGATGGCGGGGTAGCGATCAAGGGCAATCACCTTGTGGGCCCCAATCTCGCTAAGGGCCTCCACAAAACTTCCATTGCCCGCAGCTGGTTCTAGAAAAGTGGTCTGGGATGCCGGAGGTAGATAGGGGAGTGCGGTTTCGACTAGCTCCAATGCAAGCTTTCTCGGGGTGTAAAACTGTTCGGTGCCGGTGATGCGTCTGTTGCCTAGTTTTTCCGCCACCTAGAAACGATATCAAGTTCCTATCAATTCGGTGGATTGAGGAAATTGGCAGTAATCTGGAGGGCTGCCTAGCGGCGGCAGATGGAGAAAAGGTTTGTTCGCCAAGGATTCAGAAGTAGTTATTCGCGCCAAGAATCTAACTAAGAAATACAAAGACTTTGTTGCCGTTGACGGCATTGATTTTGAAGTAAAACGCGGAGAGTCTTTTGGGCTCCTAGGCCCAAACGGCGCAGGTAAGTCCACCACCATGAAGATGATCTCATCGGTCTCTCAGCGCACCGGTGGCGAACTGACAATCCTTGGCAAAGAGCCAAATACCCATGGGCCAGAGATACGTGCACATTTGGGTGTCGTGCCTCAGAAGGACCTTCTTGATCGCGAACTCAAAGCCTGGGAAAACCTCTTTACCTACGGCAGGTACTTTGGGCTATCACGCAAGTTTTTGAAGCAAAAAGTAGAGGAGCTTTTGGAGTTTGCTCAGCTCACTGAGAAGCGCAATTCGAAGGCAGATGACCTCTCCGGTGGTATGCAGCGCAGACTTGCGATTGCCAGGGGCCTTGTCAATGAGCCTGAGATATTGATGTTGGATGAGCCCACCACTGGACTTGACCCGCAGGCCAGGCACATCCTCTGGGACAGGCTCTTCAGGCTCAAGGAGCAGGGCGTCACGCTGGTAATCACCACTCACTACATGGATGAGGCCGAGCAGCTCTGCGATCGGCTAATTGTCATGGACAAGGGCAAGATCATGGCCGAGGGTTCCCCTGCTGCGCTGATCAAGCAGTACTCCTCCAAGGAGGTTGTTGAGGTTCGGTTTGGTACCGACAAGAACGAGAAGTTTGCCCCGCAACTTGAAGAGCTAGCCGACCGCATTGAAGTGTTACCGGATCGAATTCTCCTCTACACCGAAAAGGGAGAGGAGCTGCTTACGAAGATTGTTGATGCGGGGCTGCACCCCATGACCTCACTTGTTCGCCGGAGCTCGCTAGAGGATGTCTTCCTGAGGCTCACCGGAAGGACTTTGGTCGAGTAGTGGCAGAGCTTTCCTACAAACCAGGTGCCGCGGTAGACCCGAAGCGGGCCGTGCGCTGGGGCGCACTGCGAGTGGCCGAGTACCGGTTCTACTCGATGAGCAAGTGGATGGGCTCAATTCTTGCCTTTGGGCTTGGAAACCCGATTCTCTTTCTGCTGTCGGTGGGTCTTGGGATTGGTGCTCTCGTTGATGCCAACTCTGGCGGCGAGACTCTGGGAGTCAGCTACCTCCAGTTCGTAGCCCCTGCACTACTTGCCTCGGCCGCAATCCAGGGTGTCATGGACGAGGTAACTTTCCCAACCCTGGACGGCTTTGTCTGGGACAAGCTCTTCTTTGCAATCAACGCAACCTCGGTCTCGGCAAGGCAGATAGCCAACGGCGTGATGATTGTTGCGCTCGGCAGGGGACTTTTTACCACGTTGTTGTATTTGGGCATTTTGCTGCTCTTTGGCGCTGTTCCCTTGGCTTCCTTCTTCCCGCTGCTGTTTACCTCAATGCTTGCCGGCTGGGGCTGGGCGGCACTCATGATGGCGATAACCGCCAGGCTTGAAAACGATGAGGGTTATTTTGCGGTGATTGGCCGATTCGTAATTGCCCCCATGTTTTTGTTTTCGGGCACCTTCTACCCACTGGAGCAGATGCCAATCTTCTTGCAACCAATCGGATGGATATTGCCGCTTTGGCACTCGACCGAACTGGGTAGAACTTTGAGTTACGACTACCCGATCGAGCCAAGCATGATTGCCATTCACCTTGGCTACCTGACCCTCATGGGTGTGGTGGGGATGCTGCTCACCTACCCGAAGTTTGAAGAGAGGCTCTCTAGGTGATCACACAACTAGTTGTCTCTCAAGCGGTTGCCATTCAGGAGCGCAGAAGCTCTCGGCCTGGCAGCTCTATCTACTCGGGCCGGGCTTCCATGCTCTTGGAGCGAGGCTTCAGAGCGTTCAAAAGCTCTAACTGGATGGTTGTGCTCTCTGGGTTTGTGGAGCCTGTGCTTTACCTGCTGGCATTCGGCTTTGGTATCGGGCAGCTCATTGGAAATCTAGAGGACGGCCTTGGTCGGCCGGTGAGCTACGCAGCATTTATCGCGCCGGCACTGCTTGCAACCAGTGCTATGAACGGAGCGGTCTACGACTCAACTTGGAATGTGTTTTTCAAGATGCACTTCGGCAAGATCTACCAGGTCATGCTTTCGAGCTCTCTGGGTCCGATGGATGTGGCCCTTGGGGAGATTGGTTGGGCGCTACTTAGGGGAGTGGCCTACTCGCTGGGCTTCATGGCAATAGTGACGCCGCTTGGGCTGGTCACAAATGCCTGGGGTCTTCTTGCAATACCGGCAGCCACACTGATTGCCTTTGGATTCGCTTCGATCGGCATGGCCATAACTAGCTACCTAAAGAGCTTCCAGCAGATGAACTGGGTCACTTTCTTTATGCTGCCGATGTTCCTATTTTCCGGAACCTTCTTCCCCGCGAGCGTCTACCCGCAGTGGATTCAAATGATCGTTCAGGCATTGCCGCTCTGGCAGGGAGTTGAGCTAATAAGGTCTTTGATGCTTGGAATTGTCGACTGGAGCCTGCTAGGCCACGTCGCCTATTTCCTAGTAATGATTGCAGGCGGACTTTGGTTTACGACTGTAAGGCTCAAGGCGCTTTTTATGCGCTGATCACCAGAAGACAGCGAGCACAACGTTGGTCAGCGTTAGGCCCCCAATTGAAGTGAAAACAGGTGACCCGACGGCCTCCTTTTTCCGGTTCATCATCACAAGCACGAGGACGATGGCAACCACGATCGACTTAACCGCAATCTTCACATGGTCTACCTCAAAATTTGCACCCATGGCGATTCGCCATTCCGCGACACCCACCAAAAGCAAACCGGTTATGAGAGCGGTCCAAGCACCGTGAATCATGGCCGGCACAATCCTTGCTGAACCTGCACCCAGCAACTTCATTTGAGTGAGGAAGCCACCCAGTAGTGCCGCCATTCCAACAAGGTGAAGAACAACTAGCGAATTTCTGAGAATGTCAGTTAGCTCCATGTTTTCAGTCTAGGGATTTGGTTTATCCTCAGGGCTCGGCATGGGCTTAATTTGACGAGATTGCTCCTCGATAATTTCGGAGGCTTGTTTGGCTCCAGGATTGAAAATCTCATCAAAGGGACCAAAGATATTGCCGCCAAGCCCTCCGCGATGCTCCTTCTTCGGCTTCCAGGGTCGTGACATCAACAGGAAAAGCCCCAAGAGCACTATTAGGGCGAGTAGGTACTCCATCTAGTCGCGATCAACCATCGAAAGCGCAGCTTGGACTGCCTCAGCGCCCTTGTCTTCTTTCGACCCATCAAGGCCTGCTCTTGCAAGGGCTTCGGCTTCGTTGTTGACGGTCAACAGACCAAAACCTATTGGAACCTTTGAGTCGAGCTGCACTCTGGTCAGTCCATCGGTTGCGGCACTGCAGACGTAATCGAAATGCGGGGTCTCGCCCTGGATTACCACACCCAGCGCAATGATTGCTTGGGCTCCTTGGTCCGCAGCCCTTTGGGCCGCCAGTGGGAGTTCAAAAGCTCCTGGCAATCTCCATATGGTGACATCTGTGGCCCCGGCTTTGGCTAGCTCCTTGCGGGCTCCAGCGAGCAATCCATCCATGATTTTGGTGTGCCAAGAAGTGGCAAGGACATATATTTTTAGGCCCTCGCCGCTGACATCTAGTTGCGGTGCTCCGCTCCCACTCACTACTTCAGGTTAGCGGGAATCGTGTGGCCCATG
>JBDQMQ010000037.1:0-7350 GCA_040262185.1 Aquiluna sp.
GGCAATAATTCGGAAGCGCTCGTCAAGAGGGAAGCTCGAGTTCTTGGCAACCGGAGCCGCGGCCACACCAGCAGTCCAGATGATCAGGTTCGACTCCATGGTCTCACCCGTTGAAAGCTTGACAACACCCTTTTCGGCCGAGAGAACCTGGGTGTTGAGGTGAACGTATCCAGCCCGACTGTTTAGGTTGTTCACGACCCAATTGGCTGTTTTTTCATTCACCTCAGGCATGATTCGGCCCATGGCCTCGATTAGGTGGAATTGGACGTCGTCAAAGTCAATCTCTGGGTAGTAGCGAAGCAGGTGGGTAGCGGCACTTCGGAGCTCGGCAAACGCCTCAATGCCGGCAAAGCCGCCACCAACAACAATCACAGTTAGAAGCCTTTGACGAAGCTTTGAGTTCTTAGGCAGCGCAGCTGCACGTTCGAAGTTTCCGATCAGGCGGTTTCTGACCTCAACAGCTTCCTCGATGGTCTTTAGACCAATTGCCTCTTCCGCGATGCCCTTGATTGGGAAGGTTCTAGTGACCGCACCAGCGGTCATCACGATTTGGTC
The DNA here is from genome assembly GCA_040262185.1 of Aquiluna sp. Taxonomy (GTDB): domain Bacteria; phylum Actinomycetota; class Actinomycetes; order Actinomycetales; family Microbacteriaceae; genus Aquiluna. The sequence continues at coordinate 556 of JBDQMQ010000037.1, forward strand.
GTACTCGATGACCATGTCCTTGCCACCATCAACGCCGATGGTTGCCTTGCGAGTTTTGTGGTTTACCTTCTGCAGCTTGCCCGAGACCATGTTGGTTTTCTTGAGGTGCTGACGGTGAGAAACAACTACGTGTCTTGGCTCGATTGATCCCGCTGCGACCTCTGGAAGAAAAGGCTGGTAGGTCATGTATGGAAGTGGGTCAACCATGGTGACCTCAGCCTCATTGCGGCCAAGCAGCTTCTCAAGCTTCCATGCGGTGTAGAAGCCTGCGTAGCCACCTCCGATGATCAGAATTCGCTGCGGTGGCTTCGGGTTAGTAACCTCTTGCACGATTGCCGGTGGAGTCTTTGACTTTGTGGTCGCGACGGTCATGAGCCTTCTTTTGTAGTGCTTGCTTGCTTCTTCTTACCCCGTCTCAAACTGTTGAAAATGAGAACTACTAGCAACAGCGCTATGGGTAACAAAAGATAGGTTAGCGGATTCAGCCCTGGGTCTGCCTCCTGAATCTCTGGCTCGGCATTAGATTCGTCAGGCGCAGCTTCCGCTCCTGGCAAAGTTGGAACAATCAACTCTGCATCATCGTCCGAGGCTTGAGCTGGTCGGTAAAGCTCTACCCACTGCGCCAGCGAACCCAAAGGGTTTGAATCCGAAACTGCGCTCGAGTCCACTGCTGCGATGGGATCAATTAGGCCGTAGCCGTAAATGCCGTCAAATCCAGGCTCACCAAGATCAACAGCAGTTGAAATAACTCGCTGAATGATGTCATTGGCGCTTGCGACGGGGTCCGCCTGCCGCATCAATGCCACAAGACCGGTCACGATTGGAGCGGCGGCAGAGGATCCCTCCCAGGTTTCTATTTCGCCACCGGGAAAACTGCCGAGCATCTCGATGCCGGGGGCAGCAACGGCAACGCCGATTCCGCTGGCTCCGGCGCTCGAATTGACGTTGCCAGCACTGTCGACTGCCGTCACGGATAGCACGCCGGGAATTGTTGCGGGGGCTGTGGCATAGCGCTGGGCCTCGCGGTTGCCGCTGGCCGCGACTACGACGACATCATTTTCAAACGCATAGAGAAAGGCTTCGTCCCAGCTGGCCGGCCAGCGCTCCGAATTGCGTGAGAGCGAGAGGTTTATAACACTCGCTCCATTGTCGACCGACCAGATGATTGCCTGCGCAACCTGCGCATCGGTGTCGGCTCCCTCGACTCCAAGGCCAACAGACACGGCCAATAATTCAACACCTGGGGCAACTCCAATTACTCCACCGCTGATCATGCCCTGCCCGGCAATTAGGGAGCTGACCATGGTGCCGTGGAAACCTCCGGGTCCAACCGGTTGAGTTCCATCCGGGGTCCCAATACCAGAGAAGTCGGCTCCGCCAATCACCATGCCGGCAAGGTCGGGATGATCCTCATCGATACCGGTATCGATGACCGCAACCCGGACACCACTTCCGTCAAGATTGGTCTCGGAGAATCCCAGGTCCTGAAGCCACCAGTGATCCTCAGGGGTCGCGCTCGAGGTCAGAAGCAGCGTGGTGAGGGCAATTGCAATTAGACGCAAGTGCACTCCTTTGGTGACCAGGCAAGCTCCCCCAACGCTAAATCACCAACAGGGTTCACACCGGGTCCCTTTGCCAAGGAGTGGGCGACAAGTGAATGCAGGCACTTGATGCGGGTTGGCATGCCACCGGCTGAGATTCCTTCAATCTCTTCAACCTTGGCGATCTCTGCCCGCTCTGAGAGGTAGCTTTCGTGGGCTTTTAGGTAGTTGGAGCTGAGCTTCTCATCCTGCGCAAGCTGGTCTTGAATTCTTGCCATGTAGCCCGAGGCCTCAAGTGTTGACACGGCTGCCGTGGCGGCAGGCTGGGTCAGGTAGTAAAGAGTAGGAAAAGGCGTTCCGTCTTCTAGGCGAGGCTCGGTTTTTACCACGGTTGGCCTGCCACAAACACAGCGTGCTGAAACCTCAACTATGTTGCGGGCTGGTCTACCAAGTTGACGAGAGACCTCAGCAACATCCTCGGCTGAAAGGCTCACTCTTCCTCCGGCTGTTCCAGTGCCGATCTCAAGAAAGTCTCTAGAAGCGAGTCAACCCAGTTGTCCTCTGCCGCAGAGACCTCGGCGCTAATCTCGTCCGCACTTCTGCGCTCCGATAGCAGAGCCCCAACAGTTCCGGAAGTGTCAGAGAAGTCCATTCCCTCAGAGTCCATCACCAGGTATGAGACCTCACCAGGAAGCACGTAGTAGAGCCGATCTCGAGCTTGAGAACGGATATAAACGGGGTCCTGCCAGCGGTCTCGCTCGGCCTGCATCTCCTCAACTGCCGCCTCAGCCTGGGCAATGCTCTGTTCCATCTCAACGATTTCTCGGCGCTGATCTAGGTAGGTCTGGACGTCCTGGGAGACTATAAAAGTGCCCAGAACAATCACGGATATCAGACTCACCCAGCTGCTATTTAGCCGAAGCATGCGCAGCATCAACTTGCCCTGAGTCAGAGCAACGGGAACCTTAGGTTCTTTTTTGGTTGACTGCGCCATATCTCAAGAAGTTTAGGAGCAGCCGCCTAACTTGCCGCTATTTGCCTGCGGCGAATCTTGGGAACGCGGCGGTGCCGGCGTATCTAGCAGCGTCCGCAAGCTCCTCTTCGATTCTGAGCAGCTGGTTGTACTTAGCAACCCTCTCGCTCCGAGCCGGAGCGCCGGTCTTGATTTGGCCTGCGTTGGTGGCAACCGCAAGGTCGGCAATAAAGGTGTCCTCGGTCTCACCGCTGCGGTGAGAGATGATGGCCTTCATTCCGTTTTGCTGGGCTAGAGAAACTGCATCCATGGTCTCGGTGAGAGTTCCAATTTGGTTCACCTTCACCAAAATTGCATTGCCGGCGGCTTCGTCGATGCCCCTCTGGAGCCGCTCAGGGTTCGTGACGTAAAGATCATCTCCAACAAGCTGAACCTTGCTACCAAGCTCCGCGGTGATCTTGGTCCAACCGGCCCAGTCGTCCTCAGCAAGCGGGTCCTCGATCGAGACCAGTGGGTAGGCGGCAAGAAGCTCTGCGTAGTAGGCAATCATGTCCTCGGCACTGCGCTTAGAGCCCTCGAAGTTATAGCTCCCACTCTTCTCGTCATAGAACTCAGTCGAAGCAACATCTAGAGCTAGAGCTATCTCGTCTCCGAGCTTGTAGCCGGCGAGCTTGATCGCTTCTGCGATCAAATCGAGGGCGGCACGGTTGTTTGGAAGGTCTGGTGCAAAACCACCCTCGTCACCAAGGCCGGTAGCGAGACCGCGCTCAGCAAGGAGTTTCTTTAGGTGGTGGTAAACCTCTGTGCCCCAGCGAAGCGCATCTGAGAAGGTCTCGGCTCCGTGAGGGACAATCATGAATTCCTGGATATCCACGCCATTATCAGCGTGAGCGCCACCGTTGATGATGTTCATCAGCGGAACAGGCAGAACAAAAGCGTTCGAGCCACCGAGGTAGCGATAGAGCGGTAGTCCGGAGGAGTCGGCTGCTGCCCTGGCATTTGCAAGGGAAACGCCAAGAATCGCGTTAGCTCCAAGCTTCTTTTTGTTGCCCGTTCCATCCACGGCAATAAGTGCGGCGTCAACAAGCCTCTGGTCCGTGGAATCGAAATCAACTAGGGCCTCATCGATAACCTCGACGACCGCGGCAACAGCCTTCTGCACACCCTTACCTAGGTAGTAGTCCTTGTCGCCATCTCTTGACTCGTGTGCCTCGAAGGCTCCTGTTGATGCACCTGATGGCACTGCAGCCCGACCAAAAGAGTCGTCTGAGAGCAAAACTTCAACCTCAACGGTTGGGTTGCCTCTCGAGTCTAGGATCTCGCGAGCGCCGATTGCGGTGATGATTGACAAGGGAATCTCCTCTTAGTTTCAAAAATATTTTCTGGAGAAAACTTCGTTGGCTTCTAAGCCAAAGTCTAGCGTTTAGCTAAGCGAGCGTATTTCTAGCTCTTGTCGAGTATCGGCCTGATAGGCAAAGAACTCATAACCACTTGCCGCAAGCTCCTCAAGCTGAGCCTTGACGTTCTTGGCCTTTCGCTCCAGCCTGACCGTGTAACCCTCGGCGATGAGCTCTACTTGCAGGCTCATTGCCCCTGCGAAGTCATCTTCAATCAAGACAACCAGCGACTTTTTTCCGCTGGAATCGATTTGGGCAAGCTCAATGATTCGCTCGATTCCCAATGAGATGCCCGCTGCTGGAGTGTCTGTGCCGGCCCAGCGTCCAACCATTTCGTCATACCGACCACCTCCGCCAATCGAGGACTCGGCACCCGGATATTCAATCTCGAAGATTGCGCCTGTGTAATAACCCATACCCCGAACCAGGCTGGGATCGTAGCGGAGCCTTGCGGCGGTATCCCCGAGCTTTTGAACCCAGGCAAGTTCTTCCGGCCAATCCCTTACATCCGCTGAGAGCCAGGCGCTTACCTTCTCAGCAGATTCTTTGCCCCAACTCTCTGCAATTTCCTCAACTACCTTCTCTAGACCAATCTTGTCGAGCTTGTCGATTGCGATCATGGCCTGCTCTTGATTATCACCAATGCCTGCGGCATCGAGCTGCTTCTTTAGAAGCCTGCGGTCGTTCACGCGGATCGTTGCCTTGGAAAGGCCGATGGCATCCAGCGCTGCAAGCGAGGCAGAGATCAGCTCCAGCTCGGCAAGCTCACTCGGCTCTCCCAAAATGTCGATGTCACACTGCAAAAATTGGCGGTAACGACCCTTCTGCGGACGCTCGGCTCGCCAGACCGGACCGACTTGAATCGCCTTCAAAACCCGAGGGAGACTCCCCCTATTGCTGGCAAAATACCTGGTAAGCGGGACAGTGAGGTCAAACCTGAGTCCGAGGTCAGCAAGCTCCCCGCCCTCGGCAACCGCCCTTTCCAGCTCTTCACCGCGCTTTAGAACCTTGAATACCAGCTTCTCGTTATCGCCACCCTGCCCCGATGAGAGTCGCTCGATAGCTTCAACCGAAGGGGTCTCAATCTCCTGAAACCCCCTTGCTGCGTAGGTGTCACGGATAAGCGAAATCAGCTGCTCACGCTGTTGTTTCTCCGCGGGCAGCAAATCTCGCATTCCGCGAGGGGGATTTACGCTTGGCACCCAACCAGTTTGGCACAGCAACAACTAATCCCCTTGATTGCTAACTGGCTCATCCAGGTTTTCGTAGTTGCCTTAGTAGTCTTTCTGCCATGGAAACAGTTGCGAAGCGTGGCAGGGGAAGGCCGGTAACAACAGACCCCGCTGCAGTTGGGCTGAAGGCATTGCGACTGTTTCTGGAAAAGGGAATCGACAATGTCACCATGGACGATGTCGCTGAGGCCGCTGGCATTTCCCGCTCAAACCTATTTCGCATATTTGCCTCTAAGTCCGCAGTTGTCTGGGGAGGCATGCACCTGTTCAATGTTGAGCTAGCTCAAAAGCTTGAGGCAAATCCAGAAACCAACATCGTGAGGTTGCTCCACACCTCCTGGGTCGAGGCCATGCACCTCCTCGATGACTCTTTGGAGACCGTGAGGCTAAGGCTCAAGCTAATTGCAAGCTCTCCTGAGATCTACGGCTGGGGGCACGGTCAGCTCGAAGAGGCACGTGCCGTCATCGAAAAAAAGGTGAGCGAGCTCACCGACGACCCCATGCGGCCAAGGATTTTGTCCTCCGCGTTGATTTCGGTCTCAATGGCAATTTTGGTTTGGTGGGCCGAGACAGATGACCCGCGAACCCCGTCTGAAGTCCTCGATGCCGGCTTCAGCGACTTCGAAGCGGTTTTTTCCTAGCTATCGGCCAGGCCAACCACACCTGCGTCGGTGGCGTCGGAAAGTTCGCTAGAGCGAATTTCGACCTGCAGCTCCCTAGTTGCCTGCCTAAGGGCACGCTCCGGGTCGAGACCGACCGCCCTTGCGCTAGCAACTATTGCGAGCAGGAGCTTTCCTAGATCTTCCTCGCTCTCCATTGGCACCACCGGCTCGCTCTGCTTTTCCAATATCCCGGCCTTCTCGGCCTTGCCCATGACCTTGTTTGCAAGTGCCAGTGCTGGCATCGCCTGCGGAACACCATCCAAGATCGAGGTTCTTCCGGGCTTTTCCTTCTTTTTGTGAGCATCCCAGTTCTGCATCACATCGTCTCCGGTCTGGGCCGCATAGGCTGTCAGTTCCGCCTCTGTCCCAAAGACATGGGGGTGACGAGAGCGCATCTTGTCTTCCATGAACTGAGAAACATCTTCTAAATCAAATGGTTCTCCGAGGGTGCCGTTGGAGGCGAGGTCAGAGTGAAAGATGACTTGGTAGAGAACGTCGCCAAGCTCCTCTAGAACTTCATCCCGGTTACCGGTCTCAATGGCCTCGATGAGCTCATAGGTCTCCTCGAGGAGGTATTGGATCAGAGACTCGTGGGTTTGCTCGGCATCCCACGGGCATCCGCCAGGAGCCCTAAGTTGGTGTGCTGTTCGAATCAGACTTTCTAGCTTCTCCATAAACCTTTGCCAATCGCTCAAAAAGGACCTCAACCCAGTCAATCACCTCTTGGTCTCGAATTGGTTCGCCCTCACTGTTTTGCGGGATTGTGATGCTCAAAACCGACGCGGACTTCAAATACTTAGCGCTCGGATAGTGATTAGACAGTGCCACAAGCCCGGCATCCTCTAGCGCAACTCCCGTTAGCTTCGCCTGAATCCCGAGGAGATTCACGTCCGTAAGACCTAGTCGGTTGGCGATCTGGCGCAGTCTTGTCACGGCAATGAGGTTTCTAACAGGCTGTGGTGGTTTGCCAAATCGATCTGTTAGCTCGGC
>JBDQMQ010000037.1:7360-7825 GCA_040262185.1 Aquiluna sp.
ATATTCCTCCAGTCGTTGGTCTCCGCGGGCGACTTTGTCCGCGCGGAGAGTGTGATCGATGCCGTGGTAGAGATCGTGGACAGGCTGCTATAGAACTACATCCCGGGTAACTTAGCAAAGGGCCTCGGCAATCATCCGCAGGTAGAGGTCAAAACCAACTCCGGCGATGTGACCCGACTGCTCGCCACCAAGCAGATTCCCAGCACCCCTAATTTCAAGATCCTTCATTGCCACCTGCATCCCGCTGCCGAGCTCGTTGTTGGTTGCGATGGTGGCGAGTCTGTCGTGGGCAGTTTCACTCAGCGGCTCGGACGGGTCATAGAAGAAATAGGCGTAGGCACGCTCGCGCGAGCGGCCAAACCTCCACCCGAGTGGGAGACGCTGGCTCAGACCGAACCGCACCCACCGTGCGACAATCAGAGTGTTAGCATGTCGCATGTCGATGCCGGGCGCGCACAGTCAGCA
>JBDQMQ010000038.1:0-7798 GCA_040262185.1 Aquiluna sp.
ACTCGAGATCGATGTCCAGGAAGGGCAGGATTAGGTTGTCCTTGATGTCCTGCCAAATGATGCGAGTCATCTCATCGCCATCAAGCTCAACAACCTTGCCAACTACCTTGATTTTGCTCATTTTTCTCCTGAAATCACTGCGCACCTGGCGCAAAGCCTTGCCTAGCCTATCGTTTAGCATTGGACGGTGCGTTTTCTCTCAGCCCTAATCGGCTCAGTACTCTCGGCGGCGACTCTGGTGGGGTGCGCAAGTCAAACCGAAGTGTCAGAACCGACTGAGACTGAAATTCGCTATGAGTCACTAATCGGTGTTCAGCTGTTTATGTGGCCTTGGGACTCAATTGCTGCCGAGTGCGAGTTTCTCGGAAATTCCGGTGTGGACTGGGTGCTTACCTCACCCCCTCAGGAGCACATCACCGGAGCCGCGTGGTGGACGGTCTACCAGCCCGTTAGTTACAAAATCGAATCAAGGCTTGGAACTCGTGAGCAGTTTGCCAACATGGTTGCTACCTGCGACGAACAAGGGGTTGACGTCATTGCCGACGCTGTTATCAACCACATGACCGCACAAAGCTCAGGAACCGGTTATGCCGGTACTAAGTTCACTAAGTACGAGTATGAGGGCCTTTACTCTCGCGAGGATTTCCACAACTGCAACCTCACCCCCGATGATTCAATCAATAGCTATAAAGATCTCGCGCAGGTTCAGACCTGTGAACTTCTAGCCTTGAGTGACCTCAACCAGAAGCTAGAAAACGTCCAGAACCAGATTCTCACCTACCTAAACGACCTTCTGTCCCTGGGGGTTGCCGGCTTCCGTATCGATGCCGCTAAGCACATGGCGGCAAGCGACCTGAAGGTGATAATCGACCAGCTGCCTGAGGGCACCAGGGTCATCCACGAAGTAATTCGCGGTGGCGGTGAGCCAGTCCAGCCGGAGCAGTACCTGGATTCCGGCGAAGTCTGGGAGTTTGACTATGCAAGGAATATGCGCAGCTATTTCAAGAGCGAGGTCATAACGCCTGCCGCCTCGGCAATCAGGTTTAGGGACTTTACCCCAAGCAACCAGACCGTCGCTTTTGTCTCAAACCATGACACCGAACGCAACGGCGAAACCCTCAACTACAACGACGCTCGCTACTTTGAGCTCGCCACCGCAATGATGCTCGCCGAGGACTATGGCCAGCCCATGCTCTACTCCTCCTATGCATTCCGCTCACGCGATGCAGGACCCTACGAGACCGTCAAGGGCGTCGGTCCAATCGACTGCAGCGCAGTGAGCGCCCCAAAGGACGACTACAAGCCCGATGAATGGATCTGCCAACACCGCTGGCAATCAACTATCAACATGATTCGATTCCGCGACCAAGTTGGAGCTGCCCCGGTTGTTGAGAAGTATCGCGAACGCGGTGTTTACGGCTTTGCCAGAGATGGCGTGGGCTACTTCATAACCAACGTCTTCGACACCCAGGAGATGAGCGTTAGCGTTCCAACCACGTTGCCAGATGGTGAGTATGTGAACCTTATTGACGGCGAGATGCACGCGGTCGTTGGCGGAGAGCTGACCGCCACCCTGCCACCGATGAGCGCGATAGCGCTCTTGGTGAGCGAGACTGAGGACTAGACCAGAGAGTCTTTCCAAGCCTTATAGAGCTTGGCAAACTTGCCGCTTCCAGCTGCTAAGACCTTTGGCGCATCGTCCTCAATGATCTTGCCGTGCTCCATGACTAGCACTCTGTCAGCAATGGAGACGGTGGAGAGTCTGTGAGCGATGATTACCGCTGTTCTGCCGGCGAGCAGAGTCTTTAGGCCCCTCTGAACCATCCGCTCTGACGGTATGTCTAACGACGAGGTTGCCTCATCCAGAATTAGCACGGCTGGGTTCGCCAAAAATGCCCTTGCAAAGGAGATGAGCTGTCGCTGACCTGCGGATACCCTGCCACCGCGCTTGTTGACATCGGTGTCATATCCCTCAGGGAGGCTCAAGATGAATTCGTGGGCTCCAACCGCCTTTGCCGCGGACATCACGTCGTCAATTGAGGCCCCAGGCCTACCAAGCTGGATGTTCTCCGCAACGGTTCCCGAGAACAGGTAGGCCTCCTGGGTCACCATCACGACCTCACGCCTAAGGTCCTTGTTGGAAATCTCCCTGACATCAACCCCATCAATTGTGACTCTGCCTTCGCTCGGGTCGTAGAAGCGAGAGATCAACTTGGCAAGTGTGGACTTGCCCGCGCCGGTAGTCCCAACAAGCGCAATGGTCTGCCCCGCTGGAATCTCTAGGTCAAACTTGTGAAGCACGGTAGGCCCGGTCGAGTATTTAAACTCAACCCCGTTGAAGTGGACCTGTCCCTTGGCATTTTCAAACGGGGTTGGGTTATCGGATTCTGGTACGGAGGGCTCCTCTTCGAGAACTCCGGAGATTTTCTCGAGGGCGCTGGCCGCCGACTGGTAGGAGTTGTAGAAGATCGCAATCTCTTCCATGGGGTCAAAGAACCTTCGGGCGTAGAGAATGGCAGCCGTCAACACACCAATGCCTAATGAGCCCTCCAGAACTCTGTAGCCACCAACCAACAAAACAGCTGCAACAGTGGCGTTTCCAATCAGGATCAGACCCGGGTCGTAGATTCCAAAGAGCTGAATGAGGTGGGCATTGTGTCCGCGGTAGTCCTCGACGAGCCCACCAAAGTGCTTTTCATTGCGCTTTTCCTTGCGGAAGGCCTTGACAGCACGAATGCCGGTCATGCTCTCAACGAAGTACTGAATCATGCGAGAGGATGCGACCCTTTGCTTGCGATAGCCGCGGTTCGTCTTCACCTGGAACCAGCGGGTTAGCAGGGCAAGCGGCAGCAAAGCTCCAAACAAGACCAGGAACGAAACAGGATCTAGCAGCAGCAGAGCAACTGCCGTGAAGAACATGAACATTGCTCCAATAGCAAGCTCATTCAGACCTCCGGCAAGTAGCTCCGCAATCGACTCAAGATCTGAGGTCTGGCGAGCAATAACGCGGCCTGCTGTGTAGCGCTCGTGGAACTCCACCGACAGCTTCTGGGTGTGCACGAACATGCGGTTTCTAAGGTCGAACACCACGTTTTGAGCAAGTCTGGCCGTAATCATTAGGAAGTAGTAGGTCAGGATTGAGGTCATCAGTGCAGCCGACAGGTAAAGCCCGACCACAATCCACAGCTCGTTGTATTCGCGCATGATGGCTCTAGGAAGAGCCCAGTCGATACCCAAGGCAATCAGTGCGGGTCCTGCAACCCTGATTGCCGTTGAGATAACCCCCAGGAAGATTGCCAGGACAAGCCTGAGGCGCATGGGAGCCAACAGCGACCCCAACAGCCTTCTAGAGCGGGCCCTTACAAATCGAGACTCCTCTTTGTTGAGGTCAGTGCGCTCTTCGTCGTTTGTTCCGTAGAGGCTCAAATGTTCACCTCCCGCTCCTTCTGCTCCTCATCGAGGGAGGTGATTACGTAGCGGTAGTGCTCGCTAGAGCGAATAAGTTCCTGGTGGGTGCCGAAGGCGGTTATCTTTCCGTCCTCCAGAAGCGCCACCTTGTCCGCCAGCATCACAGTTGATGGGCGATGGGCGACAATCAGAGCGGTGGTCTCCTTTAGGACATACCTAAGAGCGTCTTCGACCATGGCCTCTGTATCGACATCCAGCGCCGAAAGAGGGTCGTCCAATACAAGAATCCTCGGATTTGCTGCGACAGCCCTAGCCAAAGCAAGTCTCTGCCGCTGTCCTCCAGAGAGCGAGAGACCCTCTTCGCCAATCGTGGTGTCTAGGCCATCGGGAAGTTCATAGACAAACTGTGCCTGAGCTATCTCTAGAGCCTGTTTCAGATCCTCCTCAGTCGCGTTCGGGTTTCCCAGCAACACGTTTTCCCTGACTGAGGAAGAGAACAAAGTTGCATCTTCGAAGGCCATAGCGATGTGGCTGCGCAGCTCGCCTCGAGACATTTCTCTGATGTCAAGGCCGTCAATCGTGATCGAACCGCTGGTTACTTCATAAAGCCTCGTGGTCAGAGCTGTGAGGGTTGTCTTGCCGCTGCCGGTGAGCCCGATAAGGGCAACGGACTGACCTGGCTCAATCCTTAAATTGACGCCCGAGATTAATGGCTTGGAATCCTCGGATGCATCCGGATAGCGGAAGTGGACATCGTGAAACTCAAGCAGGCCCTTAGGGTCAAGAACCTTCTTAGGGTTCTCGGGATCAACAATTGGGTTAACCTCATCCATGACCTCAAAGAAGCGCTCGGTTGCGGTCTTCGCCTCAAGGGTGAAAGAGAGCAAGAAGCCAAGCGACTCTGTTGGCCAGCGCAGAACCATTACCGTGGCAAAGAAGGCCACCAGAGTGCCAACCGAGACCTCACCTTGAGCCACTAGCCAGACACCGGCCAGCATGGAAAGTCCAACTGCCAGCTCCGGAATCAAAATCAAATACAGCCAGATATTGGCAACAGCCCTTGCCTTGCGAATCTCGGTGGACTGAAGGTCAGAGGCCTGGTTCGAAAACTGGTGAGCTGCGAAAGCCCCGCGTCCAAAAGACTTCAACACCCTAACGCCGTGAACTGCCTCTTCGACCCGAGTTGCCAAGTCACCCGACTGGTCCTGGGAGAGTCTGGCTATGACCTTGTACTTGCCTTCAAAGAGGAACCCGGCAATCCAGATGGGAATTGTTGCCACAAAAAAGATAAGCCCCAGCCAGAAGTTGAATGTGAAGAGAATCACGAGACCCACGATGATCGTGATCAGGTTTGCCGTAAACAGCACAAGACCGAAACTCATCCAGCGGCGAATTAGGTGAAGATCCGAAACTGCCCTGGAAAGAAGCTGCCCCGACGGCCAACGATCGTGGAAAGCAACTGGAAGGTCCTGCAGCTTCTCGAAGAGCCGGTTGCGCATGTCCGCCTCAACGTAGGTGCCCGGGGTTAGCACTAACCAGCGCCTCAGCAACACGAACAGTGCCTCTAGAACGCCAAGAAACAGAATTAGACCGACAGCCGGTAATAGCGCGTCAAGGCCGCCTGCAACCAAAGAGTTCACAAGGTCCTGCAACAGCTGCGGGATAGCAAGAGCAAACATGTGTGCTGCAATTCCGGCCAACATCCCAAGAATCAACCTGGGTATAGCCTTCTTCGCAAACGGCACCAGCCGCAATAGAACCTTGAGAGTTCCTGATTCGGAATTTTGCATTTATCTCTTCCGCCACCGAAGGCAGCCTTACAGGCTAACAGAGTGCGGTCCTCAGAGATTCCTAGTGGTAGAAGTGTCGCTCCCCTGTGAAATACATCGTGATACCGGCTTTTTGAGCCGCCTCGATGACCTCTTCGTCCCGCACGCTACCACCAGGCTGCACAACCGCTGAAATACCACCGGTGATAAGCACCTCTAAACCATCTGCAAACGGGAAGAAGGCATCTGATGCTGCAACCGATCCTGCTGCCCGATCCCCGGCGCGCTGAATGGCGAGGTGGCAAGAATCGAGCCTGTTCACCTGACCCATTCCAATGCCGACCGCGGCGAGGTCCTTGGCCAACAAGATGGCATTTGACTTGACCGCTCGAACTGCCCGCCAGGCAAACTCTAGGTCTGCCAGGAGTGCCGCAGACGCGGGTTCTCCTGAAACCAGCTTCCAGGTTGAAACATCTAGGCTCGCAAAGCTATCTGGCTCTTGCACCAGCAGACCTCCTGAGATCTGCCTAATCTCAAGATTTGGGAGCTTGTAGTCGCCCGAAAGCTCAAGAATTCTGAGGTTCTTTTTCTTGGAGAGAATTTCTAGCGCCTCAGGACTAAAGCCAGGTGCAGCTATCACCTCGGTGAATACCTCAGAAAGTGCGGCGGCGAATTCTGCTGTGACCTCGCGGTTTGCTGCCACAACGCCACCAAACGCTGAGACAGGATCGGTGAGGTGGGCGCGCTTATAGGCAGAGGTTATTGGGTCCTTTGCCCCCGGCTCTGAAATCGCAACTCCACATGGGTTAGCGTGCTTGATAATTGCAACCGCAGGCTCAGCAAAGTCAAAGGCCGCCCTGACCGCAGCATCGATGTCTACGAAGTTGTTGTAGGACATTTCCTTGCCACCGTGCAGCTTCGCACTGGCCACTCCCGAATTGCCGTCAACAAACAAAGAAGCTGCTTGGTGAGAGTTCTCTCCGTAGCGCAGATCACCGGCTTTGGTAAAGCCAAGCGAGAGTCGCGCAGAGCCAAGCTGCCCAGCTAGCCAGGAGGAGACCGCAGCGTCGTAGTCTGCGGTGTGGCTAAAGGCCTCAAGCGCAAGCTGCTTTCTCAGCTCAAGATTTGTGCCGCCATCACTGACTGCATCAATGATTGCTGGGTAGCGCTCTGGGCTGACAACAATTGCCACGTTCGCGTGGTTTTTGGCGCTGGCTCTAACCATTGCCGGCCCACCAATGTCGATTTGCTCAACACTCTCGTCAAAACCCGCCCCTGAAGTAACTGTCTCCACAAATGGATATAGGTTCACCACAACAAGCTCAAAGGCCTCAATACCAAGACTCTGAAGCTGCTTGACGTGCGAGTCGAGTCTTAGATCTGCAAGGAGTCCTCCGTGGATAGCTGGGTGCAGAGTCTTAACCCTGCCGTCCAGCGACTCGGGAAATCCCGTGACCTCGCTCACCTCGCTCACAGCGATTCCGGCCGCAGCAATCTGCTTAGCAGTCGATCCGGTAGACACGATTGCCACACCGGCCTTGGAAAGAGCGGTGGCAAGTTCAATTAGTCCGGTCTTGTCGGAGACCGAGATCAGAGCCCGCTTGATCGCTACCTTGTCCCTCATGCCGCAATCTCCTCAAGCTTGGTCTCACCATTTGCAATTGCCTCAATCGTCTTCACCAGCTGCTGCTTTTCAATTTCTTTGATCTGCTCGTGCAGTTCATGCTCTCCGATGCCAGCAGTAATTGCCATGCTCTGCTGGGCGATAACGGGTCCTGTGTCGACGCCTGCGTCAACTATGTGGAGGGTGCTTCCGGTTTCCGTAGCGCCGGCGGCGAGAGCATCGCGGACCGCGTGAGCACCCGGGAACTTGGGCAACAGGGATGGGTGAAGGTTGATAATCCTTGGGTAGTACCTGTCGACAAAGCTCTTTGGAAGCACTCGCATGAACCCAGCGAGAACAATCAGGTCGGGTCGGTGGATGTCGATGTTGCTGGCAAGCACCTTTGCCCACTCGTCCTTGGAAGCGAAACTCTCGGGCTGGACCACAAAGGTTGTTTTATCGAATAACTCGGCATGCTCAAGGCCTTCAGCCGCTCTATCGGCACCAACAGCCAGAACCTTTGCGGGATAAAGCGGGTTGTCACAGGCTTCCAGGAGCGCCTTGAGGTTGGAACCTGTTCCGGAAATGAGAACAACAATCGAGAGCACGGCCAAAGTCTACTTTCGCTCATCCGCACTGGAGTAGGGCCGCACCACCACAAGCGAAGCTAGGAACGTCGGCACTAGAACCTGGACAAAGATGATTCCGGCAAAAACCAGTGCGTCGATGCCAACCCACGAGAAACGCCCAGGACCAAAACTGCCACTAGCCACAAGTGCCAATAGCAGAGCCAAAGCTGCCGCAACGGTTGCGGCGACCAACGCCAAAGCGCTCGCCGCACCAAAGCGGGTGGCGTACTCCCACCTAAGTCCGTCCGAGAACTTTCTAGATAGCACGGTGGCGAAAAACGCAGCCAGCACCGGCACCAACGCGAACAGTATGCCGCGTTCGAAACCTCCGGTTGGGATGGCTGCAAAGACAGGCATCGCCGGAAGCGGCCCAAGCTGAGTGGCGAGGG